>NZ_DHEI01000137.1:0-10971 GCF_002399805.1 Flavobacterium sp. UBA4854 | reverse complement strand
GGTTTTATTAATGTAAACGTAACGTGATCGACCTACCCCTCAGGTTTAATTTTGGAGACATATAAGAAGAACCCAATACTTTGTATATGCCAATTTTTAAACAACAGGATCATTATCAAGACAAAATCAGAAAAAGTGTTTTGGCTCACGCTTTTCATTTGATTAATCATACCAAAATAATGAATCATGTATAAGAAGTTTACAGACGAAGAACTTGTTGAATTATTAAAATCGGGCAAGGACAAAGCTTTTGATGAACTTTATTTCAGATATCGAGATCTGCTTGTTCGGTTTGTATATCTCCGAATGAAATCAATCGCCATTTCAGAAGAAATTGTGCAGGAAGTTTTTACCTCTATATGGGAAAGACGCAAAACAATTGTAATCCAGAAAAGTTTTGCGGCGTATATCTATACTTCGGTTCGCTATATGACTTTAGATTATATTAAATCGCACGAAGTTACCGATCAATACATTCAGGAGGTTCTAGATAAAAATACTGCTTCGCAAACCAGTTATAATGCTATCGAAGATTCTATCTATTATGATGAATTGCAAAAAGCAGTTGACGAAGCGGCATCATTACTTCCTAAAAAATCAAAAGAGGTTTTTATTCTCAGTCGAGTAAAACATTACACCAACAAAGAAATTGCTGAAGAATTGAATGTTTCGATCGAAACTGTAAAATACCATATTACGTATGCGCTGAAATTTATGCGTACGCATTTGGGCGAATTCAATTAAAAGTAAACTTCAGATTAAGAATACAGCTTTTTTCTTAACAGAAGCGTAACCTTTTGCGCCTACCTAAAATTACAATTCCTAAGACATACTATTAAAGACATAAAGAAATTATAATGCCTGAAAATTCAAATAACGAAATCAAAAATTTTTTAGAAGGAAAGTACTCTCCGAAAGGACAAGAAATGTGGAACAAATGGTACGATCGTACTGATGATTTTTTTGATAATATGGAAGTGGTTCAATCTGACCGCTCAAAACTGAAAAGAGAATTAAGACAAATAAAAAACACTAATAAAGTTATTTCTCTTTCATACAAAAACTGGGCTGTTGCGGCTTCTTTGGTTTTCCTTATTGGATTATCAGTGTTTTTTTACGCAACATCAAATACTGTTGAAAACAAGCAATTTGCAGTAAAACTAGGCGAACATGCTCAGATAAAATTAAGTGACGGCACAAAAATCTGGCTAAATGCTGGAAGTGTTCTTAAATATCCGAAGGAATTTAAAGGTGATACCAGAGAAGTGTATTTAAGCGGTGAAGCTTTTTTTGACGTAGCCAAAGACAAGAAACATCCTTTTATTATTCATACCAATAAAATGGATACCAAAGTTCTCGGAACCAGTTTTAATGTTCAAGCGTATCCAGATCAAAAGACACAAGAAGTTTCGGTTGCAACCGGAAGAGTAAATGTGAAATCGACTGTAACAGACGAAAATGTATATGTAACTCCAGGACAGAAAGTGGTTTTTAAATCGCAAAGCAACAAACTTCAAGCTTTTAAAGATGTTCCGTTGAATACCATTTCTCTTTGGCGAAAAAATATTATGGTTTTTGAAGAAACACCTCTTTCTGAAGTTGTGGCCACAATCAATCGTAATTACAATGTTGCGATTGAAGTCAAAAACAAGAGTTTAAACGATTTAAAGATTAGCGCCTATTTTAAAGAATTGCCTGCCGATCAAGTAATTGGTTTGGTGTGCAATATCGTCAATGCCCAATACAAAATGGATTCTGGGGTTTACAAAATCGAATAATTTTTTAAACAATAAAAATAAAACTACGTAGCAAACTATAAACAAAACAATTACACTAAATCTAAAAACTATGAATGAAAAGCAAATGCGGTATGCCAGCATAAGGACAATAGGAACAAAATTATTCCTATTTATGACTTTGTTTTTTGCCGCACTAACAGTAAAAGCTGGGAATGTTGACATTAACAAAAGAGTGACTTTAAAAGTTGATAATGAGAGTATAAAAAATATATTTCAAAAAATTGAAAATCAGGTTGATGTGCATTTTATGTACGAAAGCAGCCAAGTAAATGCCAATCAGAAATTAAGTTTAAAATTGAGTAATGTAACGCTAGAGCAAGCGTTGGATAAGATTTGCGGAAATGTGCTTAGATATGAGATTGTGAGCAACAATATTGTAATCAAGAAAAACCAAAAAGTTACTTCTTCAGATCAAAATAAAATTACTGTTTCGGGAACTGTTTTTGGCGGAGATGATAACATGCCTTTGCCAGGTGTGGGAATTAAAGACAAAGGTTCTGATGCAACGACAGCAACAGATTTTGACGGAACATTCAAATTAGAAGTAAACGCTTCAGAAGCGACACTTGTTTTTTCTTACGTGGGTTATATAACACAAGAAGTAAAAGTTACTAGTTCGCAAAACATCACGGTAAAATTAGCAGCCGATGTAAAACAGCTTCAAGAAGTTGTAGTTATGGGTTACGGTAGTGTGAAAAAAAATGAAGTTTTAGGAGCTGTTGGTTCTGTTTCTATGAAAGAAACTTCTAGCAGAACATACAATAACGCTGCCGAATTATTGCAAGGAACAGTTGCCGGAGTTACTGTAATTAATGATGGTGGAGATCCTACAGCTTCGCCAACAATCAACATTCGTGGTATTGGATCTTTGAATGCTGAAACACCTCTAATCGTTTTAGACGGAATCATTTACAGCGGTTCTTTAAACACTATAAATCCAAATGATATTGCATCGATAAACGTTTTAAAAGATGCGGCTTCTGCAGCAATTTATGGTGCAAGAGCTTCTGGTGGGGTAATTTTAATTACTTCTAAAAAAGGAGTTTCAGATAAAATTAATGTGAATGTAAACTACCAAGGAGGTTTTCAGAATGTTGCTAAAAAATTACAGGTTTTAAACGCTGCAGAATATGCTGACGCTATGAATCTTGCAAGAGATAATGCAGGTTTGCCAAGAATTCCTGCTTTCGATCCTGCATTTGAACCAACTGCAAGAACAACAAAAACTAACTGGATGGATGAAATTTTCCGTACAGGAGAAATTCAAGATTTGTCGCTTTCGGTAAACGGAAAAACAGAAAAATCTAATTTCTTTCTTTCTGGAAGTTATAGAAAAAACGAAGGTATTTTGCTAAATACTTATGGAGAACGTTATACAGTAAGAGCAAATTCTTCTTTCAAATTGGCAGATAATTTTACAATTGGAGAAAATATTTCATACTCATTAACAGATGGCCAGACTGCCAATACTTCAAGTTCGTATACTGGAGCAATTCAAGCAGCAATTTTGTATCCGCCAAACGCAACAATTTATAGAGAAGATGGTTCTGGACAATTTGGCGGTGTTCCAGAAAAATATATTGGTTCTTATGGAGACGTTATCAATCCGGTAGCGTATTTAAAAAGATTAGACAATAAAAATCCAATTTCTACAATTTTGATCAATCCTTATGCAGAATGGGAAATTGTTCCAGGATTAAAAGTGAAATCGAACTGGGGTTATACAAGAATTCAAGATAATGCATCAGATTTTACAGTAAAAGTTACGGAGCCAGGAAAGATCTTCGATTTCAACAGATTAACGCTAAAAAACATAACAACCACAGATTTATTGAGCGAGCAGACTATTTCTTATGAGAAATCATTCGGAAAACATAATCTGAAAGCTCTAGCTGGATATACATATCAAGAAACGAAAAGAGATTTCTATACCATTGAAGGAACTGGTTTTGACAATGAAGATCCATCACAGCGTTATTTGTTGAATGCAAAATTAATTCAGCAGACCGCAGCAGGAAGATCAGATGAAATTATTTCTTCTTATGTAGGAAGGATTAATTATGATTTCAGTCAGAAATATTTAATCTCTGGAATTGTTCGTCGTGACGGAACTTCAAAATTATTAGAAAATAACCGCTGGAAAGTATATCCTTCAGTTTCTGCGGGTTGGTTAATTTCTGAAGAAAATTTCATGAAAGGTATTGAGCCAATCATCAGCAACTTAAAACTTCGTGCAAGCTGGGGACAAATTGGAAACTTAGGAAACCTTGGACCATATCAATTTAGTGTGCCTTTGGTGCAAACTCAAGCTTTAATTGGAGCAGTGCCATCAATTAATTATGGTTATGCTGAAAGCGAATTATCAAACCCGAATTTAAAATGGGAAAGTTCTGAACAGACTAATATTGGTTTAGATTTTACCATGCTAAATAATACTTTGGTAGGATCTGTTGATGCTTATGTAAAGAAAAACAAAGACATGTTGGTTCGTGACCAATTGCCTGGAGTTTCTGGAACGCCACAAGGAAGAATTGTAAACTCGGGAGATGTTGAAAACAAAGGAATCGAGGTGAGTTTAACGTATCAAAAAACTCGCGGAGAATTTAAATTTGATGTTACGGCAAACGCTGGATTTTTAAGCAATAGAATTGTTTCTATTAAAGACGATTTGAATTCATTAGAGCCACTTGGTTTAAGCAGAGTTCGTAGTTTGCCATTAGCTAATATTTATCAAGTTGGAAGCCCAGTTGGAGCTTTCTACGGATACCAGACAAACGGATTATTTCAAAGCAATGATGAGGTGAAAGCCTATGTAAACAAAGATGGTGTAATGTATCAGCCAAATGCAGTTGCTGGAGATATTAAATTTAAAGATGAAAATGGAGACGGCGTAATCAACAACAGCGATAGAGTAGTGTTAGGAAGTCCTTTTCCAAAAACAACTTATAGCTTAAATGCCAACTTTAGATATAAAGGATTTGATATGAATATCTTTTTCAACGGAGCTGCAGGAAATAGCGTTTTCAATGCTGTAAAACACACTGGTTTAAATGCTTCTTTCCCAGGTTATAACTTATTGTCTGAATCTAAAGAAGCTTGGTCTCCAACAAATACTCATACCAATGTTCCAGTTCTTTCGTCAACAGATAACAATAACAACTTTGGGCGTATTTCTGATTTGTTTATCGAAGATGCTTCTTTCTTAAGATTGAAAAACGTTTCGATTGGTTATACTGTTAAAGAAAGCTGGTTGAACGGAAAAGCGAAATTGAGATTCTTCATCTCTGGACAAAACTTATTTACAATCACGAAATATTCTGGAATGGATCCTGAAGTTGGGCTTAAAAACTTCGGAATGGATTTAGGACGTTATCCGCTTTCTCGTATTTACATGACAGGTGTTAACGCAACTTTTTAAAAAATAAAAAACAATTAAAATGAAAAAAATAAGTCTTTTATTATTGAGTTTTGTGCTTTTGGTAAGTACTTCGGCTTGCGAAAGCGAACTTGATGTTGTGCCGCAAGGAGCTCCTTCGAGCGGGAATTTCTGGAAAACACCAGCAGATGCAAAAGCAGGAGTAAATGCAATTTACGCTTTATATTCTGATGATAATATGTACGGTCGTGGTTTCTTTTGGCTGAATAATGCCAGCGATGATATTGGGACTAAACCAAGACAAAATGCAGAACGTATCAAAAATTTTATTGTAGACGGTTCAGAATCGGATACTAAAGATATCTGGAGAATTCACTACGAAATTATGAAACGCTGTAATGACGTGATTCGTAATATTCCAAATATTGCATTAGACGAAAGTACAAAAAACGGAATGTTGGGAGAGGCTTATTTTAATCATGCTGTAATGCATTTAGAATTGGCATACCATTACGGAGACGATCGTGCAGGAATTCCGATTCAAGATAGAGAGAATCCAACGAATGCCTTTGTGCCTCGCGCAAAAAATGTAGCCGAAAATTACGCTTACATTGCAGCAGACTTAATTAAAGCAGCAGATTTGTTGCCTTATTTTGATCAGCTTACTCCAGACAATTATGGACGCGCGCACAAAACTGCGGCTTGGGCTTATTTAGTGCGTACCTACTTGTATGCAAAAGATTGGGACAATGCCATCAAATATGCGAATATGATCGTGGCTAGCGGAAAACACAAATTATTAGACAATTTTGAAGATGTATTTAAAATCAGTAACAATTGGTCTTCAGAATATATCTGGTCTGTAACTTCAAGTGCAGAGAATACTTCTTTAGGTTCTATTTTTCCTGGAGTTTGTTTAGAAGATAAAGGTTGGGGAGTTTACAACGGATGGGGAAATTTCTATCCGACAAAAGAATTATTTGATACTTATGCTGTAAACGATAAAAGACGCAGCGCAACAATTTTACAAAAAGGAGACAAATTTGTTTACTTCGGAGAGACCGTAACTTTTAATGAAGGAAATCACGTAGTAAGTTCAAGTAACAGAACTGGTTATCAGTTTAAAAAATATATGGAGCCGTTCAGTTATCCAAAAACAACATCGGGTGGAGTAGACATTCGTTACGTAAATGCGAATGGAGACAAGCCTTCAACAGCTTTAAATGTTCCTCTTTTACGTTATGCTGATGTGATTTTGATGTTAGCGGAAGCTAAACTAATGAAAGGTCAAAATGCAGATACAGAAATCAATATGATTCGCCACCGAGCAGGTCTTACAGATATTTCTGGAGCTACAATGGTCGATTTAAAAAGAGAGAGAAGATGTGAACTAGCAGGTGAGTGGACAGATCGCCATTTTGATTTAGTGCGTTGGGGAGATGCAAAAGAAACGTACGCAAAACCATTGCACCATTATGATGGAAGCGTAATTTATCCTGCACGTAATTTTAACCCAGCAATTCATCACGTTTGGCCAATTCCGCCAGATGAAATCGCAGTAAGTAAAGGAGCCTTGACTCAAAACCAAGGCTGGTAATAAGTTAATTTCATTGTGTTTTTTTAGTTTTTTACGCTGCAGTCTTAGTCAGGAGACTGCAGTTGTAAAAAAAACAGAGTAAAGTTTGTCATTCCGAGGAACGGCAAGTCGAACGCATTCGCACAATCTTGTCATTTCGACGAAGGAGAAATCCTCACTAGAAGCTCCACAATCTAAATCCCCAATCTTTGCCGAGTTGCTTACGAAGATTTCTCCTTCGTCGAAATGACAAGATTACTTTTTACTATGTGCATTTAAACAAGTGAAACGCCTTTACACATAAAGAAAAGCTATGTTTCTATGTGTTAAAAATAAATTACAGAAATCCATTTCTAATAAAGTTACCTAGAGCTTTAAAAGAATAAAAATCATTTTCGATGAAAAAAATAATCACCCTTTTTTGCCTTCAATTTTGCTTGTTCGTTCAAGCGCAAGAATACAGTTCTTCAAATATTCATTCTCATAACGATTACGAAAGTAAATTACCTTTTTATGGTGCTTATTCTAATGAAACGGGCGTTATAGAAGCCGATGTTTTTTTAGTGAATAATGAATTATTTGTAGCTCACACTTCTAAAGAAATTGCTTCTCACAATACACTTAAAAGCATGTATTTGGAACCGCTTTCTGACAAATTAAAAACATTGGAAGGAAAAGCTTACCCAAGCAATAAACCTTTAATATTAATGATTGATATTAAGTCTGATGCCGATTTGACTCTAAAAACAATCGTACAGCAATTAAAAACTTTTCCTGATATTATTTCGAATAAAAACATAAAAGTGGTTATTTCTGGAAACAGACCTTTGCCGTCACTTTGGGCAACGTATCCAGATTTTATTTATTTTGATGGAAGATTGAATGAAAATTACACTTCAGATCAATTAACTAGAGTTGAAATGATTAGCGAAGATTTACATGAAATCACAGTTTGGAATGGAAAAGGTGTTTTGACGCAACCAGATGCTGAAAAAATTCAGGCAATTATCAAAAAAGTCCACGATCAAAACAAAAAAGTGAGATTCTGGGCTACGCAAGACAACGTGAATACGTATATGACTTTGATGAATTTAAAAGTTGATTTTATAGGAACGGATAAAGTAGACGAACTAACTCAATTTATAAATAACATTAAAACGACATTTTACCAGAATACAGAATTTCACCAAGCTTATGTTCCTAAAAATGTTTTCAAGAATAAACGTCCAAAAAATGTTATTCTCTTAATTGGAGACGGAATGGGATTAACGCAAATCTATTCTGGCTATACAGCAAACAAAGGACAATTAAGTTTGTTTAATATTCCAACTCAAGGATTCTCGATTACAAAAGCTTCAGATAGTTATATCACAGATTCTGCTGCAGGAGCAACGGCAATGGCTACGGGACATAAAACTAATAATCGTTTTATAAGTGTTGATGAACAAGGGAAACCACTTCAGACCATTGCAGAACAACTGGCAAAGAAAAAATATAAAATAGGAATTATTTCTGCTGGAAACATTACAGATGCAACTCCAGCTGCATTTTATGCGCATCAGCCAGAAAGGAGTTTAAGCGAACCAATTGCGAATGATTTTCTTTCGAATCCTTCAGATATTTTAATTGGAGGAGGGCAGAAAGAGTTTATTTCTAGAAAAGATGGTAAAGATTTGTCTAAAGCTTTGATTGAAAAAGGATACACTTTCTCAGATAAATTCTCGAGTTTAGATACCATTAAAAACAGCAAATTTGTTGTTTTAGAAGATGCAGCCGTTGTTTCTATCAAAAATGGAAGAGGAGATTTTCTAACGAAATCTTTAGCGAAAGCAACCAAAACTTTTTCAAAAACAAAGAATCCGTTTTTTATTATGGCTGAAGGCGCTCAAATTGATTACGGCGGACACCAGAATAATGTAGAATATGTTGTGAGAGAAATGCTTGATTTTGACAAATTGGTTGGTCAGGCAATGAAATTTGTAGATGAAAATCCGGAAACTTTGTTAATCGTAACAGCAGATCACGAAACAGGAGGATTATCTCTAATTGATGGAAGTATTGAAAAAGGCTACGTTCACGGAAGTTTTAGCACGAATGATCATACAGCAATTCCAGTTCCTGTTTTTGCTTATGGACCAGGATCTGAGAAATTCATGGGAGTTTATCAAAACACAGCGATTTACGACAAAATTATAGAGTTGATAGGAAAGAAATAATTTCTTAGATAAATTCAAATTAAAGGAGCTTCTTAAAAGGGAGCTCCTTTTTTAATTACAGAAATATATCGCTCCTCTGGAGCTTTTTATTTTGTATTTTGAATTTTCATCTATAAATATATCGCTCCGCTGGAGCTTGAAAATGTTTTTGTAAAAGTCGTAGTGGGATAAAAAAATATAGTTTATCTGCTTTTCATATTTCACATTTTGACATTTCACTTATTTTCCTTTCAACAAATTGATGCTTACTGTTGCCGTATCGGCGTCAGGAAATCTCTTAAAAATAGATTTATCCGGAAATAATCCTGCTTCTGCCGCAATCGCATTAAAAACGTCAATTTCAACAATATACTGGTCAGAAAAACCATGCGTGGCATCATAAGCTGTTGCAGGAGTTCTGCCTAAATTGCTGGCTGTAAGTTTCGGACTTATAGTATGAAGTTCAATTAAAAGCAAACCGAATTTATGTACATACGGTGACCACTTTTGTAAATGTTCCAAAAGATTGTCTTCAACCAGATTATTGCTAATTCTTTTTCCTCTATAAGCAAATGCACCAGTTGAGGTGCTGACTCTTTTTTCGTTAATATGTTTCGGGTCTTGCCAAATTCTGTTGTGATCTAGAAAAGTTCTCACATTTAGAAGATCTTTCAAATCAATATTATAATTTTCTTTCAGATCTTCTGCAAGTAAATCAGGACGTCCGATATCGCCCCAAATTACTTTTGCCCAAATGTCTGCATTGATAAGATTGGCTCTGGTTACTTTTAAGGCGGTTTGGTTATAATCAACTCCAACTATAAACAGCGGATATTCGTCGAGCATTTTTCCCCTTAAAGTTTGTCTGTCGATTACTTCAAAAATATGCTGGAGGAAAGCACCATTTCCGCATCCCATATCTAGGATACCTTTTGGCTGTTCTTCGATAGGAAGATTAAAAAGCTTGATTAGAATTTCGTCAACCACTTTAAAATAAGTATCGTGAGCGCCACCGCTTCCCCAAACGTTCATTTCACGATCTACATGAAGTTCGTTTTCACCTTCGGCAGTTCTTAAAATATCTGGATTTCCAAAGATTAATTCTTCAATTTTGGCAAAAGTGGGTAAATAGGAAACCGTAACACCGTAAGCGCTCGCTCTTTTAGCAAAAAATAAACCAGCTTCAGTAAACTGATAATTGCCATTTTTTTCCAGAAACCACCCCAAATGAACAAAAAAGTCTAATATTTTTTTAAAGTTTTCGGGCGATTTATGAAACTCTTCAGGTCTAAAAGAAGTTTCCATGAAATATTTATGAAACATTCCGTTCATGGCCAAACGTACAATAGTTGGTCCGATGAGGTAACCTTCAATATGTTTTAAAATTTGCTCTTGAATGCTATTCGTTAGAGGGTCGCTAGAAGGCTCAATTTCGTATCTCTTTTTATATTTTTCAAAAATGATATTGAGTTTTTCAAAAGGAGTATCTTCAAACAAACGCGGATGAAAATGTATAGATAATTGAAGCAATTCTACAACATCTCCGTAAAGATGGAATAATGAAAAAGCAATTTCGGTTTTCTCATTTACAGAAATTGAAATAGTCTGTGTTTTATTATTGATTTCATAATCTAAAAATCCTTGAGAAGCGAGAACTCGTAAAGCGATATTTAGATAGCCTTCTTTGGCATTAAAAACCGATGTAAGTTCAGATAAAGTGGTTTGCTTTTTATTTAAGATAAAATCTAGTACAGATTTATTTTTTAGCGCTATCGTTACAGGCGCAGTAACTAAGCCGTCAAGATGCCTGAAAATGGAACTTAAGAGTTGTGATTTATCGGTCATAATGCAAAAATGAAGGTTAGTTAAAAATAATGATTTTTTTCTTACTTAATGCACATGATTTTTATGCTAAGGTTTTGCTATAAATTGAATTGAAAAGCCGAATAAACTTCTGTATAAAGCAAAAAAAACCTCAATAGAATATTGAGGTTTTTTAAAATTCAGCGGAGAAAGAGGGATTCG
>NZ_DHEI01000043.1:17549-20192 GCF_002399805.1 Flavobacterium sp. UBA4854 | reverse complement strand
TCTCTAATAGAAGTTCCTTTATCCACAACTCCTTCCGCATTATGAATCAGTTTATGTGCTAACTCATTTGCTTCTTTTGCATAGCCATATTTTTCTAGTCCGTTAATCCCGAAGTAACTTTGATCCAACCAAACAGGTCCTCTCCAATAGCCATTATCTGGCTTAAATTTAAGATGATTTGCTGCTAATGTTGGTAAAGGGACAAAAGTGTTCAAACTTGCCGAATCCAGCATATTAATTTTTGCCGCTTTCACTTGTTCTGCAGAAGCGACTTCTGCCCAAATTGGACAATATCCTTCGCATCCCATTGCTTTTATCAATGTTTTTCCGTCAATGGTTGTATCATAAAACCAGCCTGTTGCAGCATCCCAAAACTGATTTTGGATTTTTACTTTTAAAGCGGCACTTTCTTCATTCCATTTTTTTGCTTCGACACTTAGTTTTAAAGCTGTTGCCATTTTACTTAAAAAGTTTTTCTCTGCAAATAAAAATGAATTCAGATCAACACTTTCCTGATCTAATGAATATGCTTTTTCTCCGTTTTTTAGAATTTTACTATCATCAAAACGAACTGCATTATCCATTCCGCTTTCCCATTTTGCCGCAATCACAGTTCCATCTGTAGAACCAAATTCGCATAAACCATCCTGATCATGATCTCGTTCTTTGTACCACCAATTATGATATAATTTTAACTTCGGATAAAACTCTTTTAGAAAATTAATATCCTTTGTTTTTTCATAAATTTTCCAGATTGCCCAAGCAGCAAGAGGTGCTTTTGTGTTTCGGTAATTATTTTCTTCTAGATCATTGTTTCTGTAAATGCAATCTGGAATAAAACCATTTGACTCTTGATAATCGAATAAAGCACGCATTTGATTTTTGGCTAACTCCGAATCATAATTTGAAACTGCAACAGCGTGTTTCCAGCTGTCCCAGGCCCAAAAACCATGAAACCATTCGTAATTGTAACTCGGAAAAAGACCGCCATGCTTTAATCCTTCTGCTGCAATTCTAGTGTTGGTTTGTAATGTTAGTGCTAATTTTGCTATCAAATCAGAATAAATCTGATCTTTATAAATGGCTTTCTTTTTGGCAATTAATTGCGATAATTGCTTTTCTTTTTCTTTTTGCGTGTTGTTAAGCAGTGTATTAAAAACCGTTTTTTGTATTGTCTCGCTTTCGGTTTTCCATGAATATTGTGGAAAAATAAAACTTTGAGAAACAATTATTTCTTTCGTTTCATTTGGTTTTAAAACCAATTTTTCTATCTGCGCTAGGTATCCTTGTTTCGAAATTTCAATTTCTGATTTTGTTTTCAAGAATTGAATGTAACCTACTGCAATACTCTTAGAAGAAGTGATTTTTAAAATATTGTTTTCATTTGATAGTTGTAAATTATCTAAAAACAAAGTTGCATTATAAGAAGGAAAAATAGTTATTGGTTTAGCTGTTTTATTGGTAATCGCTGTTTTCTGTAAAGCCGAATGCCCTGATAAAAACACTAATTGCTGTTTTACTTCTAGTTTTTCATTTTTAAATTGCTGTTCTAAATGACTGTTGTAACTGTTTTGTTCCACCAATGAATTTTTCCAGTTGATGATTTCTTGTTTGTTTTCGTCTTTTAGCTGTAATGAAACAAAAGAAGAACTTAACCAAACGCCATTCTGTTCGGTCATTAAGAAAGGTCCTGAAAATCCTGCTTGAATTTCTGATGGTTCTAAAAACCCAAATCCGAACCAAACGCCTTTATCTGAAAATGCCAATGATTTTCTATCTGTGGCATTTTTTGGATCTCCTTTAAAATTGATACTATTTTTGCCTGACTCTAAATTTGGAAAGCTCTTTTGAGACCAACCTGCCTGTATTATAAAAAAGGAAGCAAGAATAAAAAGTATGTTCTTTTTGTCCATGTTTTATGTTTGTTTTTGTTATTATTTAGATAAAGTCTTGCTCTTTTTATTGGCAAGATCAATAATCTTTAGACAAAAAGAATAGCCCAAGAAATATAGGCTATTCTTTTTTGAAATTTAAATCATTTTGAGAATTAATTCGTTTGTAATTCTGTCAATGGAATTGGATAAAAATTATTTTTTGCAGCATCAAAACCTGTTCTTCCAACAGCATCAAGTGCTTCTTTTGTTTTTCCCCAACGACGCAAATCATAAAAGCGATAATTTTCAAGAGGGAATTCTAAAATTCTTTCGTGCTCTATTTGTGCTTTTACTTCTGCTGTGGTTGTTCCTGTCATTGCTGGCATGTCTGCTCTTTCGCGAACTTTATTAATATACGGAATAGCTTCTCCCGGACGTCCTAATTCATTTAAAGCTTCGGCCTGCATTAGCAATACATTCGAATATCTCATCAAAGGAATATTGATCGCTGTAAATTCTTGATCCATTTTTTCCTGTGTACTCGGAATATATTTACGATATACTGGCTTGTCTGTATCTCCAAATTTATCATCATACGTAGTTCCTAATACCAATGGATTGCTAGGGTTATTAAAATAGGGATCTTTAAAGAAAATGGTACTGTAAAAACGTGAATCGTAGTTTCCTGTAGTCGCAATTTTTCCTTCTTTTTTGAATTCATTTACCAACATTGGACTCGGAAGAATTTCATCCCATCCGCCAAGTTCAG
>NZ_DHEI01000043.1:16040-17255 GCF_002399805.1 Flavobacterium sp. UBA4854 | reverse complement strand
AAGAAAGTTTGCTTTTGAGCTGTTTCTTCATAAGCTCTTGTTAAATATGCAAATCCTAAATAACTGTTTGCTGCACCGCTTGTTGCGCGTCCTGTTTTATCTGCTGATTGTTTTGCTGGTAAAACATCGGCTACAGCTTTAAACTCGTTTATAATAAAATCCCAAACTTCTGCACGTGTTGACAAAGGAATATTCAAATCGCTTTCTTTAGTAACATATTTATTTCTAATATAGATTTGATTCCAGTTAAGAATAAGTTTCATATGATAGTAAGCACGTAAAAAACGAGCTTCGGCTTCAATTTGTTTGCGGTCTGCATCAGTTATTTTATCTGAAGGAACCTGTGGCAATTTGTCAATAACCTGATTGGCATTACTGATTCCTCTATAATTAATTTTCCAATAACTAGTAAACTGGCTGTTTCCGTTGGTGTATGTAAAAGTCGAAAGTTCTACCCAGTTTTGGTAATTCAATGCATCGCTTCCTAGTTCGTTTATGTCTTCACGATAAGCCTCAACTGGCCATTTTACTTCGGCAAAAGCCCATTCATCAACCGCACATTCTAACTGAGAATAAGTAGCTGCTAAAGCTGATTCGGCGTCAGCTTTATTTCTCCAGAAATTATCTGATGTAAGCTGATCAGGCGATTGCTGATCCAGATAATCATCACAACTTGCAAAAGTGAATAAACCTATAGTGGATAATATTAAAAATATCTTTTTCATGATAGTGTCTTATTAAATAGAATTAAAATATATACTGAATACCAGAAACAAATGATCTTGTAAATGGATAAACAAAACGGTCTACACCAGTATCAATTACTGAAGCTCGTGAGAATTCAGGATCGATACCTGAGTAATTGGTGATAGTAAACAAGTTCTCGGCGCTTATATAAATTCTAAGTTTATCAATTTTTGCTTTGCCTAACATTTTGCTTGGAATAGTATACCCAAGTTGCAATTGGCGCATTCTGATGAAGTCTCCGCTTTCAAGAAAACGATCTGATTCACGACTGTTTCCGTTAGGATCTTGCAATACGGCACGTGGTATATTACTATGATTTTCTGGTGTCCATGAATTAAGCGTAGAAGCCAGCATATTTGTTCCTGAATTCATAGACTCATAGAAATATCTGTTTCCGTTATATAATTTATTGCCCCAACCGCTTCCTATCAAAGCAGAAAAATCAAATCCTTTGTAACTTGCACCTAA
>NZ_DHEI01000043.1:12249-15865 GCF_002399805.1 Flavobacterium sp. UBA4854 | reverse complement strand
ATAACACCATCTCCGTTCAAATCTTTGAAACGAATGTCTCCAGGTTTAGCGTTTGGCTGTAATAAAACTCCATTTTTGTTATGTGCAGCAACTTCGTCAGCAGACTGGAAAATACCATCTGTTTTGTATAAATAGAATCCGCTAATTGGACTTCCTACACGAGCCTGAGTTGGAAAGTGTTCGTCTCCATATTTTAATCCTTCTCCGTAAATAGTTTGTCCGTCGTTTGCCAATTCTTCTACTCTATTTTTAAGCGTAGTAAGGTTTAATCCTGCATTATATTTAAATTCATTAACCTGATCACGGTAATTTACTTCAAATTCAAATCCGCTGTTGCTAATTTTACCTACGTTAAGAACAGGATCATCGATTCCTGCAGATGGAGCAAGTTTTTTCGTAATCAATAAGTTGTCTGTAACATTATGGTAATAGTTCATCGAACCGCTGATTTTTCCCTTTAATAGCGTATAATCGATACCGATGTTTTTAGAATCTGTGGTTTCCCATTGCAAATTTCTATTTTCTAATGCTGTTGCAATACTTCCTGGCCAAGGATTGCTTCCTATACCTTGAACGTAACCGTTTCCTAAAGTATTACCTGTTTTAATTAGTGTATTTGCAGAATAATAACCTAAAGCCGCTTCGTTACCCAATTGTCCCCAGCTTGCTCTTAATTTTAAAGTAGAAAGAATCATGTCTTTTGGAAAGAAATCTTCTTGCTCGATTTTCCATCCTAAAGCAATAGATGGGAAAGTTCCCCAACGGCTGTCTTCTCCAAATTTAGAAGAACCATCTTTTCTAACTGTTACTTGAAGTAAGTAACGATCATTGTAAGAGTAATTTAACCTGCTAAAGAAAGATACTCTGTTGTATTGAAATTTTGAACCGTCGGCAGAATACGTTCCTCCTTTTCCGGCACCAATTGTTTCAAAACTAGGATCAAGAAATCCTGACGGACGATCGATAGAAACTAGTTGTCCGTTTTCTACTGTATAATCTGTTGTCTTACCTTCAACACTAACCTGATTCCAGTTTGATGCCTGACTATTAAAAGTATTACCAAGCATTAAACCAAAAACATGTTTCCCGAAGGTTTTATCAATTGTGATAATATTGTCTAATATCTGCTCATTCCAAGTAGTTCTCAATTCTGTTTGCATCGGATAAAGATGCACTTCCTTAGGATTTGCAATATAAGGTGGGAAATGAGCCGTTTGCTGGTTGTTTTTCACACGGTAAGAATAAGCCAGTTTGTATTTTAACCAAGGTGCAATGTTTGCTGTTGCTGCAATATTTGCCGTTATATCCTGTCCTATATCATTACTTTTTCTAAAATGCTCTTCAGCAACTGGATTTGTACCTGCTGGCAAACCATTTTTATTTGACAATCCATAGCCATATTCCTCTGATGAGTCATAAACTGGAACCAAAGGAGACATTGTATATACTTCTTTTAACTGGAAATTAGGCAATGCATTTTGCGTTCCCATGTAAGCCATTTTTCCATCAATGTCAAAAATCGATTTTTTGAAACTTACTCTCGCACTACCTGTTTGCTGACCAAATTCGTTATCTATTACGATACCTTTTTGCTTTACGTAATTGCCATAAAGTGCAAATTTGAAATCGCCTTGTCTTCCTTGAATTCCTAAACCATAATTTTGTGTAAGTCCAGAACGGAAAACTTCGTCCTGCCAATCTGTATTTGTATCAGACGGTGCAGTAATATAGGCTGGAAGCGGTTTTGGCGACGTTGCATATTTATTGTATTCGTCATACATTCTTTTGTTAACCGTTTTGTAGCCATCAGCATCTAATAAATCTAATGTTTTCGACGGATTTGTGATACTTAAAAAAGAGCTAAAATCTACTTTTACTCCTTCTTTCTGTCCATTTTTTGTGGTTACGATAATTACACCATTGGCAGCGACAGATCCGTAAATTGCAGCCGCAGCACCATCTTTAAGAACCTCCATCGATTCTATATTTGTTGGGTTAATGGTATTGATAGATCCCTGAAATCCGTCAATAATATAAAGCGGTTCTGTTGCTCCAAATGTATTTACTCCACGAATTTTCACGCTCACAGAGGCACCTGCAACACCACCGCTTTTTTGCACATTCACCCCTGCAACTAAGCCTTGAAGTGCTTCTGCTGGACTTGTTGTTGCACGCGTTTCCAGGCTTTCTTTTTTAACGGTAGAAATGGCTCCTGTAACATTACTTTTCTTTTGCGAACCATAACCAATAATGACAACTTCATTCAGTTTATTGGTTTCTTCCTGCATAACCACATTAAGTTCTTTGCGATTATTTACCTCTTCGCTTATTCCTGTAAATCCTACATAAGAAAAAACGATAACTGGATTTTCTAAAGTCGATGAATACACCAACGTATAATTTCCATCAATATCCGTTGCTGCATTAAATTTAGAATCTTTGATAGAAATACTTACGCCAGGCAACGTATTATTTTTATCGTCTGTAACTTTTCCTGAAATAGTCTTTTGCGCTTGCGCAAAATTGATGTTTGGTAACCACAAACATAGCAGTAAAGGAATAAAATAAAGTCTCCTAATTAGTTTTCTGTTCATTTCGGTAATGGTTTTAGTTAGTAAATTTTTAGTTGTTTTTTTTTTACATTTTTAGTTTTTTTGGCATGCAGATACACCTCGCCTGATAATGTTCAAAAAACATTATCAAACAAAATGTGGTATTCTCTTTGGGGTGATTTTTTTGTTAAGCTTTAATCTCTTGGGCTACAAATCGAATTTTATTCCTTGCGCTAATGGCAAGCTCGTAGTATAATTGATTGTATTGGTTTGCCTTCTCATGTAAATTTTCCATGCATCAGATCCAGATTCACGTCCTCCACCGGTTTCCTTTTCTCCACCAAAAGCTCCACCAATTTCGGCACCAGATGTCCCGATGTTCACGTTTGCAATTCCACAATCAGAACCAGTAACAGATAAAAACAATTCTGCTTCTCTTAAATTATTAGTCATAATTGCAGAAGACAATCCTTGCACTACACCATTCTGGATTTCTATAGCATTTTCAACTGTTCCTGAATATTTTAATAGGTATAAAACAGGAGCAAAAGTTTCGTGCTGTACAATTTCAAAAGTATTCTCTGCCTCTGCAATTGCAGGTTTTACATAACAGCCACTTTCATATCCTTCTCCAGAAAGTACTCCGCCTTCAACAAGAATTTTACCTCCTTGTGTAACGACTTGTTTCAAAGCTTTCTCATACATTTCTACTGCTTGCGTATCAATCAGAGGACCCACATGATTTTTTTCATCTAAAGGATTTCCGATTCGCAATTGTTTGTATGCCGAGATAAGAGCATCTTTTACCTTATCGTAGATACTTTCGTGAATAATTAAACGACGTGTAGAAGTACATCTTTGTCCAGCTGTTCCAACTGCACCAAAAACGGCACCTATAATTGTCATTTTTAAATCGGCATCGGGCGTTACAATGATTGCGTTGTTTCCACCTAATTCTAGCAATGATTTTCCTAAACGTCCTGCGACTACCTGTGCAACAGTTTTACCCATTCGTGTAGATCCTGTAGCAGAAATTAACGGAATACGTTTGTCATTGGTTAACA
>NZ_DHEI01000043.1:0-12014 GCF_002399805.1 Flavobacterium sp. UBA4854 | reverse complement strand
TTCCAAACGCAAACATCACCGCAAACCCATGCCAAAGCAGCATTCCAAGCCCAAACAGCCACTGGAAAATTAAATGCAGAAATAATCCCGACAACTCCCAAAGAATGATATTGTTCGTACATTCTGTGTCCAGGTCTCTCTGAATGCATTGTCAATCCATGCAGTTGACGCGAAAGTCCAACAGCAAAATCACAGATGTCGATCATTTCCTGAACTTCTCCGTAACCTTCCTGCAATGATTTGCCCATTTCGTACGAAACCAATTTGCCCAACGCTTCTTTGTTTTTACGTAATTTTTCGCCAAACTGGCGAACAATCTCGCCTCGCTGTGGCGCTGGCATTAATCTGAATTCCTTAAAAGCAACATTCGCCACTTCCATTACTTTTTCGTAATCAGCGGGAGATGATGTTTTAATTTTTCCTATTAATTGACCATCAACAGGAGAATAGCTTTCTAAAATTTCT
Organism: Flavobacterium sp. UBA4854; assembly: GCF_002399805.1. Lineage (NCBI taxonomy): Bacteria > Pseudomonadati > Bacteroidota > Flavobacteriia > Flavobacteriales > Flavobacteriaceae > Flavobacterium > Flavobacterium sp. UBA4854. The sequence goes on along the minus strand of NZ_DHEI01000043.1, from coordinate 11,549 downwards.
CCATCTGAAAAATTATTAAGCCCTGTTGAAGTTCCTTCGTTAACGTCTTTTATATTTAATTCCTTTAAAGCTTCTTGTATTGTAGCTTTTAATTCTTCGATTTTCATTATGAACTTTTTGTTATGTTTATCTCAAAGTCTTTTTTCTTCTAAAAAACGATTATTTAAATCGATTTTTGAAGTTTTACATCAGTACTTTCAAAAATCTTATCTGCTGATGATGCTACAAAACCTTGATATAATTCTCCATTTGCCATAGGATAACGAAGGGCAAATTCATAATAACATGATGGCACTTTTAGTGTACCTTCTTTAAAATCTATATCGTATAAATCTGCTAATGTGCTAGATTGTTCTAATAATTGTTCTGGAGTTCCTTTAATTTTTCCGCCAGAAGCGTTAAGTTTCCAACCATTATCTTCTAAAAAGTTATTTAATTCTTCTAATGTTTGAAATCCTTTTAATGCATTTGTATTTATAGTGAAATGATTGGCTCTAAAACCATAAACATACATCCATGCCGCATATTCAGATTCTTCTAATAGCGATTTGTAAACCGCTTGTGAGTTTCCATTCCAAACTGCTCCGCTTAAAATCAGATTCGGATCATTAAATACATTTTGATCACAGCTGTCTAAAAGTTGCTGTACTGTTTCCTGCAATTCTGCAGAACATTTTTCTAATTCCAATTCAGAAATAAAAATTCTAGGAGCGTCTTTATCCAAAGCATTTTCATAATGTTTAGCATACAGCTTTTTGGTTTCAAAATAATATTCGCCTTTTGCCTCATATCCTACATTTAGAAAAGCTTTTTCTAATACTTCGATGTTGATACGTTTATCGTTAAAAGTTCGAATTGCAATATGGTCATTTTTTATTTCTTCACCTTTCTCTTCTAACAACTCATGTATTTTCAGTGCCGATGGAGTTATATCGATATATTGCTCCCATAGCTTTGTAAGTAGTTGATTGTTCTTCATTTGTTGGTTTGTTAAATAGTGTTATAATGACACAAACATATCAATAATACTGTTATTATAACAGCCAACGAAGTCGATTATTTACAATTAGACATTTTTAACATTTTTTTATGTATTTTTGACACTTTAAAAACCAGTTTGACAATTAGAATTGTCAAAATTATAGAAAACACAAATTGACATAACTTATGGCAAAGCTCAATAAGAACGAAAATACTGATTATTTAGATCGAGAAATTATTCAAAAGCTCAGTGAGAACAGTAGAATTGCTTTTTCGGATTTAGCAAAAGAATTAAACATTTCTAATTCATTAGTCCATTTAAGAGTTAAAAAATTGCAAGAAAGTGGAGTAATAACAGGTTTTTCTGTGAAATTAGATCCTAAAATGATGGGGTTTGAAACCACAACTTATACCGGAATAGTGACCAAAGAAGCACATTTTTCGTATTCGATTGCGAACAAACTCAAAGAAATTCCTGAAGTGGTAGAATGCCATTGGGTTTCTGGAAATTATGCTTTGTTCATTAAGATTGTAGCGGCAAATAATGAGGAGCTCCGTAAAATCTTATATGAACAAATTCATCAAATTGAAGGCGTAGGAAGCACTGATTCTTTTTTCTCTTTTGGTTCTGCATTTGAAAAAAACCTGCCAATCTAAGCGATAAAACTTTATATAAATAAAAAGAGCAGTAAAATTACTGCTCTTTTAAAGTATTGAGTTCTTTGTTAATAAAATAATCTAGTTTCTTTAACTTCTATAAAAAAGACTAACCTTTAACTGTTGCCATTAAATCATTAATTCTTGAAGTAGAAATTTCGGGATTTGCACCAGGCGCCTCAGCAACAAGCGCTCCAACTGCACAGGCAAAATCAATTGAACTTTGAGGATCTCTGCTATTTAATAGTGAAGTGATTAAGGCCGCTAAGAAAGAATCTCCTGCACCAACAGTATCTGCAACTTCAATTGGATAACCTCCATTTTCATAGATTTTCCCTTTCCATAACAGTAAAGCTCCATGTTTTCCTTTGGTAACACACATCGCTGTGGCTTTCGTTTTTTCTTCAATAAAAGCCATGTTTTCTTCCAAAGTTTTAAAAGGAGAATTCATCTTTTTTGCAATCTCAAGTAATTCTTCATCATTAAATTTAATAAAGTCGGCTGATTGCATAAGCTCTTCTAAGATTCGATAAGTATAATGTGGTTTTCTTAAATTCACATCAAATACTTTATAAACATCACTTTGAAGCAATTCTTCTAGAGCATTTCTTGAAACGGTGTCACGGCAAACCAAACTTCCGTAAATCAGCACATCTGCTTCTGCAACGGTAGTTTTTGCTAAATCATTCAAAACGATTTTATCCCAAGCTGCCGGATAATTTATTTCATACGTTGCCGATCCACGTTCATTTAATGTAACATTGACCAAACCCGTTGGAAAATCTTCTGACACTACAATCGTATCTGTTTCAAGCCCAAGTTCTTTTATTTGACTTTTTATTGCCTTTCCATCTTCGTCATTTCCTACACAGCTTATCATGGCTACTTCGCAACCTAACGTTTTCATGCGTAAGGCCACATTCAATGGAGCTCCGCCAATCTTTTTTTCATTGGCAAAGACATCCCAAAGAACCTCTCCGTATGCCATCGCCTTAAGGTTTTTTCCCTTATTCATTCTAGAATTATTTTAATATTAGTTTTTATTCGGGCTGCGTTACCAGAAGGTTTGAAATTGTACTTGTTTGCCCTTCTGCAATTAAGCCCCATTTATTTTTGTCTCTTCCATAAATGCGATTGGTGAGCGCTGCTTTTCCGTTGATATAAAAGACTACAACACTTCCTTCAGCAATTACTTCAACATCATATTTTGTATTTATCTGAAAAGCAAAAGGCAAGCTTGTTACTTCCTGTGAAGCCGAATTATATCCACTTATTTTTCCATTAGCAATATCCAAAACCACTTTATAATAACTTCCTGTATCATTGGTATGAAAAACAAATCCGGCTGTTCCGTTAGCTTTCGCTAAAGTGATTTCGGCTTTTATTTTGAGTTTCTTTCCAATACTTTTAAAAGTAACCAATGCTTTTTCTGTTTCTCCGGATAAAGAATAAGTTCCATTATTAGCGGTTGCGTTGGCTGAAATCGCATCTACTTCTGCAGTAACATTCTTTTTCGAAAATAAATCCTTAACCGATTTCGGCGATTGCGTTCCTAAAGTTCCATCTGAATTTTGAATCAATTCATGAATAACCATATTTCCAGCCCAATCTTTATTTCCTAAATCATTTTCAGGTGTTTTTCTGGCATTCCATCCAAAAACATATCTTTTGTTTCCGTCAGAAGCTGTTTTTCCAGCATAAAAATATTCTCCGTCAATCCTGTCATTTTCCGGTTTTGTCCAAGGACCGTTTATAGACGATGAAATTCTGTAATGCGTTCCTTTGTTTCCGCTCCAATTCTCAGAAAAAATTAAATACCAATTGCTTCCCATTTTGAAAATATCCGCACATTCCATCATCAGATAATTATCTTCTGGAGTTGTGGTATAAATTGGAGCTTCAACATCCCATTTTCCAGATGCAGGATCTGCGCTTGTAAAATGTAACAAAACAGCTTTTCTTCCCGGTTCTGTCTGTGTGCTTACTAACATCGAATATTTTTTCAATTCATCATTATAAAACACATGCGGATCTCTAAAATCATAATTGTAATATCCTGCAGGGGCTGTAATTTTAAAAGACGGAACTTTTGTCCATTTTTTTAAATCGTTGCTTGTTGCACATAAAACACTTTCTCTGGCATTCGACTGAACAAAAGCCGGATTTTCATTGTGCCCTGTATAATAAAAATAATAGAGATTACCCACTTTGAGAACTGACCCTGTACCTATTGCAAAATCTGGTTCTAAGGTTGTACCATACGGAATAGTTTGACCTTCATAAGTAAAATGTGCCAAATCTGTGCTTTGGTATTCATGAATATCATGAAATCCTTTTCCAGCAGGTTTATTCTGTGCGTCATGCAAAAAATAAATATGAAATTTTCCGTTATCGAAAAAAGGCATAATATCTCCGGTATAACCTGCACTATAATAGGGATCTGTTGTCCCCATCCATTGCGCTGGCGGAACAGGAAAAACACTTGTAATTTCAGAATTCCCTCCTGAAATAGAACCTCCAATATAATTTTCATCCTGACTACATGAAGCAAGTGAAAAGAAAATAAAGGCAATTGTGATTACATTTCTATATTTCATTTTAATTAAATTCAAAGTGGATTATTTTGCTGCTAAATAATTGATACTGTTTTGTGTCAGCAGTTTGATGTTTGTGATAAACTCATTTGCCTGACTTGGCACTCCGCTACTATTCGCTTCATTGTACCAATCGTAAGCTCCCATAGAAATAACAATTACATTTTTATTTGTGCTTGTATTTGGAAATTCTGCAATGGTAACCCTTCCGTTAAGTTCATTATCCCACGCTTCACTTGCAAGATTTGTTCCTCCGGTCTGGTTTCTCCAACCTTCTCCATTATTGTATCCGCCCCATTCTGGTAAAAACCACCACGCTGTATGATTTAATCTGAAAGTTCCGCTTTGCAGCAAATTTGCTTTTCCTGCTTCAAAAGTGGTTAAACCTTGGAAAATTGGATGATCTTCATGACCAACGAATGACATTCCCCAAGAATTTCCGTCTACAAATCCATTCGGAGGGAAATCGCCAAAAACATTATTTGGTCCTTTTCCTGACGGAACAATTCCTAAAGCATCAACATATTGTGAAGCAAATGAAGTTAACAATAGATTTCCTCCATTTGTTCTAAAATTTTTCAATGCGTTGGTAACCGCAGGATTATAAGCCACAGAAGGTAAATTGGCAGCCGAATCAAAATGCCACCAAATCACATCAATATCACTTAAATCGGCACCGTTTTGTATACTTTCGAAAGAAATATATTTAGCTCCCGGGAAGTTATCAAACAACCAATTTGAAGCCGTAACTTCATCCATATTTGTAATTCCTGATCTTGTAGCCGCAGTTCCTAAAAACGCCACAGTTAATCCTGTTACCGGAACTCCAACATTTGCGGTATAATTAACGCTTTTTCCGTTTGATGTTATTACAAAAGTAACTGCATTTGTAAAATCAACTGTTGCTCCTGAAGCAGGTGAAATCGTAACACCAGCAGTTGTTTCAATTACTGGTTTAAGCGCTGTCAAATCAGTATTTTCAGGAAGTGTCATATTAATGGTTTTGCTAATGTCGTTTACAGTCGCTGCAACGCCATTAATTGTAAAACTCTTAATTGGACTTAAAACTGTAGTTGTTACTGTGTAGTCTTTGTATAAATTGCCATTAACCACTCTGAATTTTACTGGATTTGTAAAATTCATAGCCGAATTTAATTCCGGATTTGATGTTGCCCCTTCTACAAAAACAACTTCCGGTTTTATGGCTGTTATGTCAGATCCGTAAGGCATTACAACAGTAATTTTTCCTGTTGTCTGATCAATGCTTCCAGAAACTCCATTTAATTTGAATGAAAGTACATTTGAAGGCGAACTCACATCAAATCCGCCAGTTTCAAAACTATTTTCACAGGCAGTAATCATAAAAATCATTGCCAATACTATAGACACTTTGGTCCAATATTTATTTAAAGCTTTTTTCATATTGCTGATTTTTTTAAAGATTAATAACCTGGATTCTGTTTGTACAATCCCTGACTGAAATTAATTTGCTTCAACGGAATTGGGCAATATTCTTCTTTATGCGCATCAAAAAAAGCATCCTGATAATAGGTACGTTTTGTTTTTTCTTTAGCATAAAAATCATTCATAACCTGATCTGTAACTCCCCAACGAACAAGGTCAAAGAATCGGCTTCCTTCCATTGCCAATTCTAAACGGCGTTCCCAACGCAAAGCTTTGCGGGCAAAATCTTGAGTCCAGTTGCAATTGCTTCCGTCTACATAAGTATTGATTTTGAAGTTGCTCACATATGGCAGTCTTCCTGTACTTTGTGCGGCTCTTTCTCTGATTTCATTGATCAACGGCAAAGCTTCAGATTGTCTTCCTAATTCAATCAAAGCTTCGGCACGCATCAAAATCACATCGGCATAACGAATCTGAATTCTGTTTTTAGAATTTCCGTAAAATGGATCAATATTTACAACACAGCTGCAATTTGGGGCAACGTTTTCTTTTAAAGAAGCATAATAACCATACGTTCCTGGAGAACGTACCCAAGCTTCAACATATAAAAATTCTGGATCATATTTATAAGGCAAGCCAGGCATTGCAACGGTATGATACAATCTAGGATCAACTGTATTGGCATCTATATTTTTATAATCAAAATCTTCGTTGTTGTACGTATCAAACTCAGGCAAACCATTTGCTCCTGTTTTAAAAGCATTCACTAGATTTTGGCTTGGTTTATGAAAATCACAACAGCCTAAACCTTGTGGCGTAGAAAGAACATCCGAGAAATTTAATCTTCCGTATAAAGTTCCGTCATTATCAGAAAACTGAATCGAGAAAATAGATTCAGGTCCGTTTTCGTAAGTTCCCGGTAAGAAGTTGTTGGCAAAATCAGGTTCTAAAGAAGCTTTTCCGATTACTTTATCCGTTGCAACAATTACTTCCTGCAAATGCTGCTGACTGATTCCTGTAACTTTAAATGTTTCATCCTGCGTATAAGCCTGGTACAATCTAGTTTTTGCCAAATAAGCATAAGCTGCTTTTTTATTGGCACGTCCAACTTCTGGTTGTGTGTCAGGCAAATTATCAGCCGCAGCTTGAAAATCTTCTGCAATTTTTTCCCAAAGTTCTTCGTTTGAAAGTGCTTTGTTTGAAATCGTTTTATACTCTTCTACCGGAACATCTTCGGTAATATAAGGCACATTTCTAAACATGATTTTCAGCATAAAGTAAAAATGTCCTCTTAAAAAACGCATTTCAGCTATACGTGTTTTCTTCAATGGATAATCAGCTTCTGAGATTTGCTCTAAAGCTTTCAATGCTTTATTGGCTCTTGAAACACCAACATAACTGATGTACCAGAAACTATCCAATTCTCCAAAATCCGGACGAATATTATTTGAAACTTCAAAAAAGTGAAAATCCTGAATATCATTTGTCCCGCTTCCGCCTTTGTAGGCATCATCAGAACGAACATTTCCAAATGGCCATAAACTGTACGGAGAATCGTAATGATCATTTCCTAATTGAGCGTAAGCAGCATTCATAAATCCTTCAACATTCTCAGGCGTTACAATATCTTTTTCTGACAAAACGCCACGCGGATCATTTTCTAAAAAATCGGAACAGGAAGCGAAGAAACCTATCGCTAAAAATCCTGCCATATATATTATTTTTTTCATTTTTTTAATCTTTTATTATAAAGTAAAATTAAGACCTGCCGTAAAAGTTGTTGGCTGTGGATATCCAAAACCTGCATTTTCAGGATCAACTCCTGTGAAGCTTTTCGCATCAAGAATCAATAAATTTTGACCGCTGATGTACAGTCTGAAGCTTTCCATACTTAGCTTTTTCAATAGTTCTTTTGGCAAACTATATCCAAGTTGCAAAACTCTTAGTTTAAGGTAACTGCCATTTTCTACATAATAAGTCGAAAATCTAGATTCTGCATTTCTGTCAACCGTTGTCAAAGCCGGAATAGTTGAATTTGGATTATCCAAAGACCAGGCATTCAACAAACGAGTTCCTTTATTTGATCCTACGTCATCAACACTCCAAAAATCAGTTTGGTATTTTGTGTTGTTAATCACATCAACATCTGTTGCACCTTCCCAAAAAGTGGTAAAATCAAAGTTTTTATAAGACAAGTTTAAATTGATTCCGTACAGCAATCCTGGATTTGGGTTTCCAATCCATGTACGATCTTTGTCTGTAATTACGCCATCGCCATTTAAATCTTTGTAACGAATTCTTCCAAGGCCTTTTCCTTCTTGAATAGCCGAATTATCAACCTGATCCTGACTTGTAAACAGGCCATCAGTAACGTAACCATACATTGAATTTATTGGACGTCCCAAGATATTATCGTTTAGACCATCACCTCCATAATTGTTTTTAACTTCATCTGGTAATTTGGTCATTTTGTTTCTGTTAGCCGAAATATTGCCAGAAATATCATATTTCAATCCAAATGAAGTTTCGTCATGATATCCTAAAGAAAATTCCCAACCTCTGTTTTCCATAGAAGCTCCATTTACCCAACGGTTTCCTCCTTCTCCTATGACTCCTAAGTACGGTGGCAATACCAAAATATCATCTGTTTTCTTGATATAATAATCTACAGAACCGCTTAATTTTTGTTTGAATAAACCAAAGTCCAAACCAATATTGGTCTGTGTCGTAGTTTCCCATTTCAAATCATCATTTCCTGATTGCGTTGCGATAAAACCAGACGGCAGCAATCCGTTTCCGTTTCCTGCAATATCGTAAGCAGTTCCGTAAGACGTTGCCCAAGTTGGGCTTCCACCTGCGTAACTTGCCAGATAAAGCGAGTAAACTGCTGTATTGCTAATTTCCTGATTACCAGTTTGTCCCCAGCCTGCTCTTAATTTTAAGTCAGAAAAAACAGGAGCATTGTTTTTAATGAAGTTTTCGTTACTAATTCTCCATCCCGCTGAAACTGCCGGAAATGTTCCGAATTGATTGTTTTTTCCAAAACGAGAAGAACCATCACGACGAATTGTACCCGAAACCAAATAACGATTGTCAAACTCGTAATCTGCTTTTCCAAAATAAGAAAGCAAAGAATATACAGTCGAAGTTCCGCTGGTAAAAGATTCTCCCGTTCCTGCATCTGGATACATATAATCTGGCGTTTCGATCAAAAAGTCATTTTTACGTAATGTATTTGTATCATAAGTATCTTTATACATCTCCGTTCCCGCCATTAAATTCAGATTGCTTTTTCCAAAGTTTAAGCTATAAATTGCTGTATTCGTCCAAGTCCATTTGTCGCTAATTGACTGATCGATAGTTACAGAAGTCTGATCGTTTTGCAAATAACCCGATTTGTAGCTTCTTTGCAGCGTACGTTTTTTATAAAAACCATAATCCATTCCGAAACTGGTTTTGATGTGCAGGTTTTTAATGATTTCCAAATCCGCGTAAACGTTACCAAAAAGACGCAAATAATCGTATTTATTATCCTTGTTATATTCTAAAAGTCTAACTGGATTTTGTCTATCGTTCATTCCTCCAACAGGACCTCCCCAACCTATTCCGTCTACTGTATGTACCGGAATAATTGGCAAAGCTCTAAGTGCAGGATCTAAAACGCCAGGATCTGTGACTTCGTTTGTACGGTTTAAACTGAAATTTTCTCCAATAACTAATTTCCCGTCAAAATATTTATACGAACTGTTCATTCTAGCCGAAATTCTTTCAAAATCAGTAGTTTTTACTACACCTTCGTTATCATAATAACCAAGCGAGAAAACATAATTTCCTTTATCTGATGCATTTGAAACAGACAAATCATAAGAATTGGCAACTCCCGTTTGAGAGATTGCATCGTACCAATCTGTATTTGAAGCTTTAAGAGTTTGCTGTGCATCTAAATATTCTGGAACCAAAACTTTATTCAATTGCGGTTTATTGTTATTTACCGACCAGTCAAACTGATAGCGCAAATTGTTATTATTCGGATTCAATCCGTCGTTAATATTTGCCTGCCAAAGTGCTTGTCCAAATTGGTTTGCATTTAGAACATCTAACTTTCTTGAATAATCAGAAAAGGAAGCATAGGTGCTGAAATTGATTCTCATTTTGCCTTCTTTTCCTTTTTTGGTTGTAATGATAATCACACCGTTCGACGCTCGGGAACCATAAATACTTGAAGAAGAAGCATCTTTCAGAACCTGAATGGTTTCAATATCATTCGGATTTAGTTCATGCATTCCAGATTTTGTCGGCATTCCGTCAATTACATAAAGCGGATCTGTGTTGTTTAAAGTTCCAACACCACGAATCACCACTTTGGTATTTCCGCCGCTTGGCGAACCATCCGACGATACCTTTACTCCAGCAATTCTTCCTTGTAAAGCTTTTATAGGGTTTGGTTCTGGCTGTTTCATGACTTCCTTCATGTTTACAACAGCAACCGCTCCTGTAATATCCGTTTTCTTTTGTTTTGAATATCCCGTTACAACAACTTCATTCAATTGATTGTTGTCAACTTTTAGCGTTACATTGACTGTTTTTTGCCCTTTAACTGAAATCGATTGCGGGGCATATCCTATAAAAGAAACTACAAGTACAGCATCTGGAGCAACATTCGGCAAGGAAAAATTCCCGTCAAAGTCAGTTACTGAACTGGTATTGGTTCCTGAAATAATTACTGTCGCTCCAGGAAGCGGCATTCCGTCATCAGACGAAAAGACCGTTCCTTTTATTCCGTTTTCCTGAGCCGTCATCATCAGCATCGGAAAGAAGAAAAATAGAAAATAAATAATCTTACTTTTCATAAATTAATGGTTTTGGTTATATTTAATTGGTTAATTACGTAGTTAGTATTTCGAATGCCAATTTTAAGTGGCCGATCTATTTCAGAATAAAGCATAAAAGGTCAGAAAGGAATAATCTTTCGAATGTTTTCAAGCTTTAGCAGTCATTTCTTCACTAAAGAAAAAGTGCTTTTGCTATTCTCTTTTAATGACTTTTAGAAAAATTTAGTTCTTGAATTTTAAAATTGTTTATCTCTATTTTTTCTTTCGAAGAAATAGATAAAGCTGAGAATGGTTTATTTAGAAAAAAGATTTCCGTCATCACTTTTTCGCCATTGTTATAAAAAATTTCAATTGAAGTTTTATCTAAAATAATTTTAAAAGCGGCACTTTTTTGGCTTCCTTCCAAAAATGCTTTGCTCACTGGTAACGCAAACTTATCAGAGAAATCAACTTTACCGGCTTTAGAACGATCAATAAATAAGTAATTTTCTTTGTTGTTTAAACCAAAACTTAAAGATTCTCCATTTGCATTTGAAAGTGTAAAAGCATAATCTTCCTGTTTTAAGTTTTTTAAATCTAAACTAATAACTGTCTGTGTTAAATCTGCTTTTCCGTTTTCAATTAAATTCAAAGTTCCTTTTCCGGTTTTACTTTTTGTTTTAGTGGTTTTAGAAACATAATTATTGATTTCTTTTACCGGAGTGCTAACCAAATTATAATGGTTTCCTTTTTTAACAAGCTTCAACTCACGCGGAATCGTTGTACTGCTTCTCCATGTCGTTGTCGGAACTTGTTGCGCATATTCCCAGTTTGACATCCATCCGATAAACAATCTTCTTCCGTCTGAAGTTGGAACATTATTCCACGTTACACCGGCATAATTATCTTTTCCATAATCTGCCCAAACTGCTTTTTCATTTTTCACTCTTTCGGCAAAACTTTGATCCATCGTAAATGTTTTTCCGTCAAAATCTCCAACAAAATATTGAACTCCTGAACCTCCGTTTGGCCCGCCTGGATTAAGATTTACGATTAAAATCCATTTTTTTTCTTTGGTTCCTTCAACTTTTATTTCGAAGAA
>NZ_DHEI01000017.1:50517-61916 GCF_002399805.1 Flavobacterium sp. UBA4854 | reverse complement strand
GGAAGGTGATGGTTCGAATTCTATTTCTCAACAAACGGGGGATTAGCTCATTTGGCTAGAGCGCTACGCTGGCAGCGTAGAGGTGATCGGTTCGAATCCGATATTCTCCACTAATAATTTAAAAATACCCAAGCAGAATCAGTATCTGCTTGGGTATTTTTTTTAATACACATTTATGTTTTACATCTACATTATATATTCGAAAACCTTAGACAAATACTATGTTGGTTCCTGCCAAAATATTGAACAGCGTTTACAAGATCATTTAAATAGCAGAAGTAAATTCACAAAAGTTGCGAAAGATTGGGAATTAAAATATTCTGAGACATTCTTTACAAGAAGCGAAGCATATAAAAGAGAATTGCAAATAAAAAAAATGAAAAGTAGAAAATATATTGAAAACCTAATAGAAACAAAAGGCTAGGGTATTCGGATGCATTGTGAAGGTGACCGGTTCGAATCCGGTATTCTCCACAAAAAAACCGTATTACTCAATTGTAATACGGTTTTTTTTATGACTTTGAATTAAAAAATTTTTACATTATTTGGTAACAGGAACAAATGGAAGGTTAGTCAACTCTTTGATAACAAAAGTAGATTGCGTACTTGATTTGTCTAACATACCGTCAGAAGTTATAGTATAAAGGTTATTTAGCGAAACACCATTTTCATATGGCACTTGAAATTCAGTAATTTTTACCAAATCACCGTTAGCATCATACACCTCTATTTTATAAGTTCTTCCATTTCCTGCATTTGTTGTCCAAAAATAAGCATCGTTAACTTTCTCGCCTGAACACAAATAATCACTTACAATCTGTTCACTTGTAAAAACAATTGGGTTTGGAGTTTTGTTCCATTCATAATCTCCCATTGTATATGAAATTTGACCACAAAACAATTTAGCCGTATATCCCTGATTTTTTAAATCCTCTGCAAAGCTAAATAATGAAATCAATCTTCCATTTAAAGGTTCTAATTCAAATTGAATAGCATCATTTTCTCCAGCAACAACATTTCTACTAATTGTTGCCTTAGATTTATAAACAACTGAAGGTATTTTATTTAAAAGTCTTTGAGATATCGTATTTAAAGATTCATTTTCACTTTCAATAACTGGTACCGTCTGATACCAAGCTTCTGAGGCTACATTTGTTGTAGTTAATACCGAAAACTCTGAAGTCCCAGTTTTCAAATTTCTTAGAATAAAATCGCTCTCAGCTCCTACTGTACCATTTTCAACCAAATTAAATACATTATCATAAGAAACACCTGCATTGACAGAAGTAACTACAACACTTTTGATTTCAACAGGCAATGTATTTCTCAAAACATCTTTTCCAGATAATTTTAAATTAGAATTTACAAAGCCAATTTTCATACTTCCTTCTTTAGATTCTCCAGTTCCAACTGGATCTGAATCGTCACTTGTGCAACCTATAAGACTTAAAAATAGGACTAACCCTAAAATTGTTTTTTTCATGATATTTTTTTTTAATTACCTGGTAAATATATAATTAAAAACAATATTGCGATTACGTCTTTCCGTAAGCCATGACATAAAATAAAAACAATAAATTAATCATTTCTCATTTGCAGAATCATCTGCATCTACTCTATCTTTTTCTGCTTTTTTAAAATCGTTGTTTAGCAATTTTTCGAGTTTCTTTTTCTCTTTCTGATTTTTTCTGATTGTTAGCACAACAAGAATAATTACCAATATTGCTACAATCGCTATTATGTTCCAATTGATATCCATAATTCAAATTTTTAATTAAAAGTAAATAATTAAAAATATCTTTCATGTTATCAAACAGTTAAGCGTTTTATTTTTTAATAAAACTTATTCTGTCACAACTAAATCTTTTGAAAGATATTTCTTTAAAATTGTTTCTTATTTTTGTGTGTCTCCAATTATTCAAAAGAGAATATTGACAACAATCGTAAGTCCTTCAAAATGAACCAAACCTTAAAACACAAAATATTCGCATACATAAAGAAACCTCTTATAATTGCAGTTTTACTCTTTGTTTTTACTTTCGTAGAAATCTATTGGTCAATGGGCAGTTTTTCTGACAAACCATCGAGTGCCTGTTTAGATTGTTCTTTCTTTGACGATGTTTATTTAATGACTTTGTTTTCTACTGTTTTCTTATCAATAATTTTTCTGGCTCTTTCTTTTATTAAAAATAACAATCTAAAATTTTTGCTTCAAGTACTGATCGTAATTTTAGTATGGTTTTTCTGGAATTATATTCTTTTTGTAGATCGAGAATCTGCTTGGAGTACATATCTTTTTAAAGAAGAAATAATGTATACTATTACATTTTCTTTCTTCCCTATTTTAATCTTATCTGTTGTTACAGTATTTACTTTAAACTATATCTTTAAAAAAATATGAGTTCAGGCAAAAAAACATTTTTACGAATCTACTTTATTATCTGCGCCATTTTTGTGCTCGATTGTCTTTTGTATTACTTTAAAGAAATTAGTCTTCGCGGTTATTATAGCGATGTATTTTTATCATGGCTATGGCTTCTAAGCAGTTTTGTAATTATAATTGTTTTTTGGAAAAAACTCTTGGCAAAACTTTTCTTGGCAGCAATACTGGTAACATTCGCACTGAGCATTATAGCCATGATGCTTCCTTTTTATACTTTATTACTTTCAAGCACATCTTTAGGTTTATATCAAAATAAAGATCTCAACGAAAATTACAGAGCGCAAATTGTGGGCTACGGCGTAATGGTTCAACCGTGGTTGGAAGTAATTGAAAAGAATGGTTTGTTTGAAAAAAGAATCATCAAATGCAACGATTCTGAGATCATGAATGATAATTTGGATATCAAAATCAGAACCGCAAAAGATATTCTTTTTAAAAATGAAACCGATAGCACGCTGACTTTGACTCTCTTTTATGGCGGACCAAACAAAACCATTACTTTCGATAAAAAGACTGGAAAAATTACAAAACCATAAAAAAACAAAACTCTTATACTAAATATGTTATGCGTACTTTTTTTAACTGGGAAATATTAAATCGAATTGAAGAATCACCAAAAGAATATATTATAGAACGCAATGTAGAATTACTGGGTGCATTTTTATTTGGTTATGAAGACATTTTATTAGAGCTGAAAGATAAAAAAGAATTAGAAGAAAAATATATCAAAATGCCTTCTCTCGGAGATTATGGAATTAAAAAATTTAAGGCACACAATATAGGCGCACGCAATATCACAAGCATTATTTCATTTATTAGTGAGAATGAATTGGATTTTTATAACAATTATTTATCCCTTTTAAAAGCATATGAAGCTAAATATCCGATAGAAGAAAGTATATGTTATGTTGCACGTCAAAAAGGAGAGTTTGATCATACGAAAACATCAAGTTATCTTGAAGATTCTCGCCCAAAACCAATATTATCTTTGTCTGAATTGTTTCCACATATGAAAAAACGCCTTCCAATGTATTTTGGCAGCTATAGTTTGGCATCTCTCCGTGCTTTTTTAGATGGTTATTTTCTTTGCAAGAAAGATTATCAAATCGATTTAACACCTTTTGAACAAAAGGTAAAATCTTTTACTAAAAGTATTATTTGTGAAAGTCTAGAAATAGAAAATGAATTTACGACTTGGGATAGAAAATACCGTTATGATCGAGACTGGAAATCTTGGGGAGATATTGACACTGTAAAAGAAAAAAACATATTAGAAAGTTTTTGGAAAGATATGGATGCTTTTATTGGAGAAAAAACTTAATGCCTTTGCGCCTTTGTGGCAAAAAATCTTATCTAAGCAAAAACCCCATCCTTATAGACCCATAAAAATATCCAGAATTAGTATCAATTCCTGGATCTTTCAATTCTCTTCCTCGATAAAGGAAAGAATACGACATATTGAAGTTATTGTGTCGGTATTTCAAACCAGCTTCTGCATTAAATCGAAGTGGTTCTAAATCGAAAGTAATCGGACTTGTATTATTAAACATGCTTCCTTCAATAGTGGCATCATAAAACTGATAATTGACACTTGGCGCAGCGTAGAAATAAAACTCTTTAATATTTGGCTGTTCATTTGCACTTACCGAAGCATTATGCATATTAGAATCGTAAAGCGGAATTAGTTTCTTAAAACCAAATCTCGCCATAAATCCTGTTGAAACTCCAGAGAAAATTGTTCCCAAATTTCCTTCTGATTGCCAATGAAAATCTACAAAATCATTATGTTTAGAAGGAAACAGTTTTTTAGAATAAATAGCATGTGCTTGTAACGCCAAAGCATTATGAATTTGGTTTTCCCAACCGTACACTTTTTTGTAGCCAATCATGTTATGAAAACCTTTTTGCAATTCTTCACCAAACGCATTTGGTCCGAGATAACCAACTCTAAAATCTGTCTTTAAAACCGACTCGCTTTGATAGAAGAAACTTTTTCCTGCTTCGGCAAAAAGATAACCTGCAAAAGGGCGGTCGTTTATTGTAATGGCTTCTTTGTTTAAAAACCTCGGATTATAGAGATATTGACCGATTCTAAATTCGGTAATCTCTTTGTTGATTTTAGGATTATCGTTTTTAGATAAGAATCGAAAAAAAAATTCTAAACCATTGGTATAATACATATCGTATTTAGACGATGTGTACAAATCATTATCAGATATAAAACCTATTTCTTTAGTTCTTCCTTGTCCAAAAGTTAACGTTGTCAAAATCAGAAAAGCAAAAAGTGCTTTTTTACTTCTTTTCCTCTTTACCATTGTAATTGATTTTTCCAACATAACGCATTTCACGAACAATTCGTTCTTTTCTTCTGTTAATATAACTTGATGAGCCCGTAGCTTTAAATTTTCTTGGGTTTGGTAATATTGCCGCAATTCCTGCCGCTTGCATTGGTGTTAAACTCGAAGCATCGCGTCTGTACCAATGTTCTGTTGCTGCATAGGCACCGTAAACTCCATCACCCATTTCGATACTATTTAAGTAAACTTCCATAATACGCTCTTTACCCCAAATTATTTCTATTAAAACGGTAAAATAAGCTTCAAGGCCTTTACGGAAATAACTTTTTCCCTGCCATAAAAAAACGTTTTTGGCTGTTTGTTGCGAGATGGTACTTCCGCCTCGAATTCGGCGTCCGCGTTCGTTACTTTTATATGCTTTTTGAAGTGCTTTAAAATCGAAACCATTGTGAGTTAAAAAAGTTCCGTCTTCGCTAGCAATAACCGCTTTTTGTAAATTCATTGAAATTTTTTCAATCGGTTCCCAATCATGATCAAAATAAACTTCTTTACCAGCCATTTTATTTTCGATGGCACGAATAAGCATTAAAGGTGTAAATGGCACTGGAACATATTTAAAAAAGATAACCGACCCGATAGAAATTCCGAAAAACCACAAAGCGGCTTTAATAAAAAACCATTTTACTTTTTCTCCAAAAGAACGATTCGATTTTTTTGAAGAAGCTGTCTTTGGTTTTGGTTTGTTTGCAGTAGTTTTTGGTGCTGTTTTTTTGGTTACTTTCATTCTATTAAATCTGCTAATTCTGTTCCTATTAAACTGCCTATCGCCACTCCCATTCCGCCCAAACGCACTCCACAGAACACATTTTCAGAAAGTTGGGTTACGACAGGATTCTTACTATTTCCTATTCCCATGATACCGCTCCATCGGTGCGCAATCTGAAAATCCTGATTTGGTAAAATTACATTTTTCAGTAAATCTTCCAATCTATTTTGAATAATTTTCGTCTGTCCAAATTCAGTTGTTGTTTCTCCTTCAAAATCAAGATTTCTTCCTCCGCCTAACAAAATTCGATCATTGATATTTCTGAAATAATAATAACCGCGATCTAAATGAAACGTTCCTTTGATGTCTAAATTGTGAATCGGTTCGGTAATAAGCACTTGCGCTCTTGCTGGTTTTACAGCGCCATTGGTCAATTCACTCGCAAAACCGTTTGTTGCAAAAAGCAGTTTTTTGGTTTTAAAGCTGAAATCGTTTACCGCAACTTCAACATGATTTCCTGCATCGGCATACGATTTTACGGTTTGCTGATTTAAGATTAAAATATCTGCCGAAATTGCTTGTTTCAACAATTCCTGCATCATATTTCCAGTATCGATTTGTCCTTCAAACGGATTAAAAATTAAATACTCGTGAATATTTTCAAATCCAAATCGGTCTACTTCTTTCGAAAAAACATCTGCTTTGAAAAGTGGCTTTAAGATTTCATTTATAAACGGAATTTTAGAAATGCATTCGTTAAATCCGAATTCGTCTTCTTTTAGAAATAATTCATATCCGCCATGAGGTTTAAAATCAATTGCCTGATCGCCTAATCTTTTACGAAGCAACTGAAGACCTTTCCAGCGTTTTTCGATAAGTGCCACAACATCATCTTCTGAATGCGTTTTTAAGTCATCCATAATTTCAGACAAACTTCCAAAACAAGCAAAACCTGCATTTTTGGTACTTGCTCCTTGCGGTAGCATTCCACGTTCGAGAACCAAAATTTTAGCAGCAGGAAATCTTTCGCGTAAGCGTAATGCTGTATGCAAACCCACGATTCCGCTTCCAACAATAGTATAATCAATATTCGCGAACCAGTTTTTTAATTCCCAATAGCTTAGTTCCATTTTCAGAGTTTTTATAAAAATAATAATTTTTTTGAACCATATAAGTAATTAAAGTTCATTTAAAATCTTTGTGAGGTTCAGCGAAGTCAAAGCCTCTCAACTATGTGCCCTTCGACTTCGCTTAGGGTGACAGTAATAAACTTTAACAAAATTTGGGATTTGGAATTTAACAATTTGGGATTTAAAAGTTGTATTTTTAGCGCACAAAAAAATAGAATAAATAGATTATGAAAAAAGTATTATTAACAACCTTAATAATGATGAGTTTAAACGCTATCGGACAGAACGTTATGTCTCCAGAATTGTTATGGAAATTAGGTCGAGTGACTCCACTTGGAATTTCTAAAGATGCAAAAAATATAGTTTTTAAGGTTTCTACTCCTTCAGTTGAAGAAAACAAATCAAGTTCTAAAATTTACACGATTCCTGTAAATGGTGGAACTGCCGTTGAAATTAAAGACACGAAAGACATTCTGGCTGATAAAAACGTTTCGCCTGATGGAAAATTTGTGGTTTATAATGATGAAGTAAAATTAGAAAAAGTTTTAGGTAAAGATTTCTACCCAAGTCTTGGCAAATCTGATGCTCAAATCTATGATGGTCTAGATTATCGTCATTGGGATACTTGGAATGAAGGAAAATTTAACCACGTTTTTTATAAAGAAAATAAAGACGCTGCAAAAGGAATCGATATCATGAAAGGAGAAACTTTCGATTCTCCGCAAAAACCTTTTGGTGGTGACGAAGATTATATCTGGTCGCCAGACAGCAAAAGCATTCTTTACGTTTGCAAGAAAAAAGCAGGAACTGCTTATGCTATTTCTACCAATACAGATATTTATGAGTATAATTTAGAAACTCAAAAAACAACTAATAGAACTGAAGGTAATTTAGGTTACGACACAGCACCGCAATTTTCTCCAACAGGAAATTTAACTTGGTTACAAATGAAACGTGACGGTTATGAAGCTGATAAAAATGACCTTATTGTTGAGTTTAAAGGAATCAAAACTAATTTGACAGCAAATTGGGACGGAACTGTAGATAATTTTATCTGGAGCAAAGATGGCAGAACAGTATTTTTTGTTGCACCAGTTGATGGGACAAAACAAATTTTTTCGGTTAATTTTCCTGGTTTAACTAAAATCGCAATCAACGTTCGTCAATTGACAAACGGAGATTTTGATGTAAATGATTTAGTAGGTTTTGCTGGCGATGATATTATCGTAACTAGAAACGACATGAATCACGCTCCAGAAATTTATTCTTTTAATTTAAAGAAAAACAGCTGGAAACAAATCACAAACGTAAATACTGACACGTATAAAACTTTAGCATTAAGCAAAACAGAAAAACGTTACGTTACTACAACCGACGGTAAAAAAATGCTGGTTTGGGTAATTCTTCCTCCAAATTTTGATGCTTCTAAAAAATACCCGACTTTGTTATTCTGCCAAGGCGGACCTCAAAGTGCATTGACACAATCGTATTCTTTCCGTTGGAATTTCTCTTTAATGGCTGCAAAAGGTTATGTAGTTGTAGCTCCAAACCGTCGCGGTATGCCAGGACATGGAGTTGAATGGAATGAACAAATCAGTAAAGATTGGGGCGGACAAGTTATGGACGATTACCTTTCTGCAATTGATGATGTGGCAAAAGAAAGTTATGTTGACAAAAGCCGTTTAGGTTGCGTTGGTGCTAGTTACGGTGGATATTCTGTATTTTACTTAGCTGGAATTCACAAAAACCGTTTCAAAACTTTTATCGCTCATGATGGAGTTTTCAATACCGTTTCTATGCTAGGAACTACTGAAGAAGTTTTCTTTAACAACTGGGATTTTGGCGGACCATATTGGGAAAAAGATAATGCTGTAGCGCAAAAAGCTTATACAACTTTTAATCCTGCAACTTTGGTTCAGAATTGGAATAAGCCAATTTTGATTTTCCAAGGAGGAAAAGATTACCGTGTGCCAATCGGACAAGGACAAGAAGCTTTTCAAGCGGCTCAGTTAAGAGGAATTAAAAGTAGATTTGTGTATTTCCCAGACGAAAACCACTGGGTTTTAAAACCACAAAATGCTCAGGTTTGGCAAGGTGAATTCTTCAAATGGTTAGATGAAACTTTGTAATTCATAAAACAACATTTTTAACAGCCACAGATTTACATAATCTGTGGCTGTTTTTATTTACTCACCTTACAATTATGTAACATATTGGTTAGATTTACTCTTCGTAAAACAGATTTTTTTAGATAAATTGCAATGTTTTAATAATCCCGAATTCCCTCAAATCTTTCAGCAAAATATGGAGACCAAAAAAAGTTACACCGCAATCAAAGTATTATTTAGCTATGTTGCATTATTGGCTTTGGTTGTTACAGTTGGATGGTTTCTTTATTCTGAAAATGTCGTTTACAACAAACTCGAAGATAAGATTGCTTTAGAAAAAACCAAAATTCTTAGAGTCAGCAGACTTTATTCTAATGTTTACAAAACAGAAAGTTTAGCCAGACAAACAATTCAAAATAACTCTGAAAAAGATTTTAAAAATTATCTGATTGAAACCGACTCGCTTCGCAAACGTATTGATACATTAAAACAAATTGTTACTACAGAATACCAAAAAACACTTCTAGACAGTGTGACTTATTTTTTGGCAGAAAAGACAGAGAACATCAAACAGTTAAGAGAAATCAAGAATAAAGCAGATGATGAAACTTCTGTAAATAGCGCTATTGATGAAATCACTAAAATGGAGTTTAACTTAAGAAAACTCGAACTTCAGGATTTTACCAAAAACCCAAATCAGCTAGGAAGTTATCAGCGAAGCGTTTTACAGCAATATGTTGATTATTTAAATTCGAATATTCCTGATGACAGCACCAATACTTTAAGCAAAAAAGCTTCTGATTCTATTTTAGCAAATTCTAAAAAGCTTTTGAGTTCGGTAAAACTGAAAGCCGAAAAGAAGAAAGAATCATTGAATTTTGAAGAAAATAAACTGCTTCAGAACGAAATTGCCATTTCGGATCAGCTTAGAAAAATACTTCGAATTATCGAACGAGAAATCATTATCAATTCGATCAAAAACAATTCATTAAAAGAAAAATCATTAAAAAGAGTCAACGAGATTGTAACGGCTTCTGCAGTTATTGGTTTATTGCTGACCGTCTTTTTCTCTATTCTAATTGTCAGCGATTATTCGAAATCTCAAGTATATAAAAAACAACTCGAAATTGCGAACTTCAAAACCAAGAATCTGTTAAAGAGTCGCGAACAATTAATTTCGACCGTGAGTCACGATTTGAAAACGCCTTTGAGTACAATTGTCGGTTATTCTGAACTATTAGGCAATTCAGATGTCAATACCAAACAATCGTATTTCATTAAAAACATTAAAAATTCGTCTGAATATATTACACAGCTCGTTCAAGATTTATTGGATTTTTCGCAAATCGAAGCAGGAAAAATTTCGATAGAAAAAGTTCCGTTTTCGTTACCCGAAATTATTGAAGATGTTGCGAGAAACATTCAAACTGTTTACAAGCAAAAAGATATTGATCTTATCATCAATATAGACGAGCAATTTCAGAAACGTATTGTTGGCGATCCATTTCGTTTAAAACAAATCTTGACCAACATTATCGGAAACGCATATAAATTTACCGAAGAAGGTCATATTAGAATTGCCACTTACGCGAATGACGACCAGTTTTTCACGATTTCGATTCAAGATACTGGAATCGGAATTGAAAAAGCCAATCAGAAATTGGTTTTCGAAGAATTTGCACAGGCAAATGAAGGCATTGAAAAGAAATACGGCGGAACTGGTTTAGGCCTATCAATTTGCCAGAAGATTATTTCTATTTTAGGCGGTAATTTAAGTTTAGACAGCATTTTTGGAAAAGGAAGCACATTCATTATTCAGTTGCCTTTATTATTTGATAATAGTCAAAATAATCCTACTGTCGAACTTAAACCTAAGATGCCAAGAAACACCAAAAAACAGACTTTTATTGTCGTTGATGATGATATTAATCTTTTAAATCTAACAAGCGGTGTTTTAAGACAAGAACAGCATCATGTTTTTTCGTTTACTAATCCCGCCAAAGCTTTAGAAATAATTAAGAGTACGCCTTTTGATTTTGTTATAACCGATATTCAAATGCCGGAAATAGATGGTTTTATGTTTTTAGAAAAACTTAGAGAACTTCCTGATACGGTTTTCAAAAATCAGCCTGTCATTGCGCTTACAGGACGTACCGATTTGGATCTTTCAGTTTATAAAAATGCTGGTTTTACTACGGTTATAAAAAAGCCTTATTCTCCAAAAATTTTGCTCGAAACGATTCAGCATATTTTGGATCATGAAGAAATTCCTGAAATCGAATCTACAGACAATGATAATAAAAATGCTTCTCAAATATATTCTCTAGAAACTTTGAAAGATTTTCTAGGTCAAGACGAATCGGCTTTAAAAGAAGTTCTAAAATCTTTTATAGAAACAACAATCGAAAATTTAGGCTATTTGAAAATTGCTGTTCAAGAGAAAAATCATGACGAAATAAAGTCTATTGCACATCGTATTGCTCCAATGTTTAAACAAATTCAAGCTAATAAAATTGGCGAACTTTTAAAAAATTTAGAGAAAGAAGATTTAAACACAATTGATATACAAGCGACATATGCAGATTTAAACGAAAGAATTAAAGTTCTTTTTACGGAATTGAAGCAAGAGATTTAATATCGAATAAAAAAAGCAGT
>NZ_DHEI01000017.1:45601-50407 GCF_002399805.1 Flavobacterium sp. UBA4854 | reverse complement strand
CTTTTTTTATTCGATATTATATTGTTTCAATTTATTATAAAGTGTTTTTCTAGTAATTTTAAGAAGTTTTGCAGCTTCAGATTTATTATTTTGTGTTTTTGACAAAGCACTAATAATAGTTTCTTTTTCGTTTTCAGATAATGAAAAAACTTCATTTGCCGCAGGTTGCTGTTTCTGAATCTGGAAAAATTCTGCTGGAAGCACATCGCTTTCTATAAAATCACCACGAGTCAAAAGAGTTGCACGTTTTACACAGTTTTGCAATTCACGTAAATTTCCTGGCCAAGAGTAATTTTGAAAAATAGAAACTACTTCTGGAGAAAACCCGATTACATCTTTATGCAATTGCTGATTGGCTTTTTCTAAGAAATAATCTGCGAAAATCATTAAATCTTCTCCGCGCTCTTTTAAAGATGGTGACTGAATTGAAAACTCATTGATTCTATGGTATAAATCTTCTCTAAAATCGCCGTTTTTTACTGCCTCACGTAAATCTTCATTTGTAGCAGTAATAATACGTATATCAACGTTTATTTCTTTATTGCTTCCTACGGGTTTAATTTTTCTTTCTTGAAGCGCTCTTAATAACTGTATTTGATTTTCGTATGAAAGATTTCCAATTTCGTCCAAAAATAAAGTTCCGCCATTTGCTGCTTCAAAATATCCTTTTTTATCGCTGATTGCTCCGGTGAAAGATCCTTTTAAATGTCCAAAAAATTCACTTGCGGCTAATTCTTTCGGAATCGCTCCACAATCGACTGCAATAAAATTATTGTCTTTTCTTCTGCTTTGCTGATGAATGCTTTTTGCAATAATTTCTTTTCCTGTTCCGCTTTCGCCAATTATCAAAACAGACATATCAGTCGGGCTTACCAGCTGAATATGATCTAAAAGTTTTTTAGAAGCTACAGAAATTCCTTTAACAAATTCGTTTTCTCCTGTTGACGCCTGCTTTTTTATCGTCTTTTTTTCTTTTACAGGAGTTTCTTCTTCTTCCGTTTTTGGCATTTGTAATGCATTTGTAATTACAAGAAGAACTTCGTCTGGATTAAATGGTTTTGAAATATAATCTGCTGCGCCATTTTTAATGGCTTTTACAGCAGTATTTACATCTGAGTAACCCGTCATTAAAATAACAGGAATATGTGGGTGCGAATTTTTAAATTCAGACATAAGTCCTATACCATCAGAATCAGGCAAGCGAAGGTCTGTCAAAATCAAATCAAACGATTCGTTTTTAACTGCTTCACGCGCTTCTGTCGCAGAAAAAGTAGTTGTTACTTCATACGATTTTTTGATTAGAAATTTCTCTAATAATTTACAGAACGCAATATCATCTTCTATCAGTAATATCTTCGGCATTTGCTTTTAGGGACTTTTTTGCTAAAATAGTATTATTAAACTTGTTATTTCATAAAATTATGTAAAATATGTAAAAAAAAGAGATTGCATCACGCAATCTCTTTTTCACCAAAAACATAAATCTAAATTCACCTAATTATATCTTCAACCAGTTACCATTGACATCTGAATAGACAGTAGCCTTTTGGTCTCCAACTGATATTTCAAGTTTGTACTCTTTTTTGTCGTTAACAAATGCTTTATCCAGTTTTGCTCCTGGATAAGCGGTCTGCAACGCTGTCTTTACAGCTGCAGGCACAGCATCTACTGTAACTTCTGTATATTCTGTCTGAATTGTTACAGTTGCTTTAGCGTCTTGCGAAACAGACAATACATTTGCATGCATTGACATGGTTGCTAAAACCACTATTGCAGATAAGATTAGTTTTTTCATGATGCTGATTTTAATTATTTTTTAATGATATTTCCAGAAGCATCTGTAAAAATAGTATACTTCTTTTCTCCACTTGAAATCTCAAGTTTGTACTCATTTTTCTCGTTTTTATAAGCCTTTTCAAGCTTAGTATTCGGGAAAGATTTTTCAAGCGTAGACTTTACAGCTGCTGGAACAGCATCTGCAGATACTTCAGTAAACTCACTTTGAATAAGTACTGATTGAGAAATCGAAACTGCTGGAAGAATCGCAGCATTTACTGTAAGACTTCCTAAAACAATCGCTGCTGATAAGATTAACTTTTTCATAATATTTAGTGGTTTAAATTATTTTTTAAGAATGTTACCAGAAGCATCTGTATAAACGATCGATTTTTCACCTCGAACGGTTATCTCAATTTTATACTCCTTTTTATCATTTACCCATGCTTTTTCAAGCACTACACCAGGATAAGCTTCATCTAAGCCTTTTTTTACGGCTGCTGGAACTCCATCTACTTCTTTGTATCCATCCTGATCATTTACTGTTTGCACCATTTGATTGGTTGCAACAGGGGTCTCTGCGTTCATCGACAAACTGCCTAAAACAATTGCTGCCGATAAGATTAACTTTTTCATAGTAATAGTTTTTAAGGGTTAGACTTAATTATTTTTTAATCCAAGTTCCATCTGCATTAGCAAAAAGATTTCCTGATTTATCGCCAACAGTTACTTCAAGCTTATATTCAGATTTTGTGTTTTTAAATGCTTTAGAAAGCACAGCATCTGGATACGCTTTTTTAAGAGCATCTGTTACTGCTGCTGGAACTTCTTCTAATTTAATTTCTGTATAATCATCTTGAATAGAGATTGTTTTTACGATTGTATTTGAAATTGGCGAAGTTGAAGCAAATGATGTTAAACCTCCCAAAACGATTGCGGCTGATAAAAATAAATTTTTCATGATAGTTGTATTTTAATATAGTTAATTTGATCTTAGTATTCTTGATCTGGATTTTCACAATATCTTAGATTAGATTATTGTTTGATCCAAGTTCCGTCTGCATTAGCAAAAAGGTTTCCTACTTTATCACCAACAGTTACGTCAAGTTTATACTGTGCTTTTTCGTTTTTGTATGCTTTAGTAATTACTGCTTCCGGATATGCTTTTTTCAAAGATTCTGTAATCGCAGCTGGTAATTCTTCTAATTTGATTTCAGTGTATTCGTCTTCGATAGAAATCGTTTTTACGATTGTATTTGTTACTTGTGTAGTTGAAGCGAATGAAGTTAAACTTCCTAAAACAATTGCGGCTGATAAAAATAAATTTTTCATAACGTATATATTTAAATTAATAGTTGTTTACGCTTTAAGTAATGAAATTATTATGCCGTAAAAGAAAAGAGCCATGCCAAAGATCATAAAATCCTGTTTTTAAAGACTTTACATCAAATATACCAAAAAAAGAAATACCGTGAAAGGTGTGTAAAAGAGAAAATAAGTGTGTAATAAGTAAACACTTAAAGTGTAACCTTTAGAAAAATTTCAATAAATCAAATTCCAAATCCCAAAGTTTACAGTGACATTTTTGAGCTCCTAATTTAAAATTTCGGTTTCCAATATTGGAATTAACAAAGGTTTATAAAAGAAAAAGGCTTCCAAATTTGGAAGCCTTTTAATTATTCTGGACTATTCATTTTAAATGTATCCATAAATGCAGTTGTATAATCTCCTGCAATATATTTTGGATCATCCATTAATTGTCTGTGGAAAGGTATTGTAGTTTTCACACCTTCGATTACGAACTCATCCAAAGCTCTTCGCATTTTGCTGATAGCTTCTTCACGAGATTGTGCTGTTGTAATTAACTTAGCAATCATAGAGTCGTAGTTTGGCGGAATGCTATATCCTGAGTAAACGTGAGTATCCAAACGAACTCCGTGTCCTCCTGGCATATGAAGCGTAGTAATTTTTCCTGGTGAAGGACGAAAATCGTTATAAGGATCTTCAGCATTAATACGTACTTCAATAGCGTGTAATTGTGGAAGATAGTTTTTACCAGAAATTGGAATTCCGGCAGCAACCATAATTTGCTCACGAATCAAATCATAATCAATAACTTGTTCTGTGATTGGGTGCTCAACTTGAATACGAGTATTCATTTCCATGAAATAGAAGTTTCTGTGTTTGTCCACTAAAAATTCTACAGTTCCAGCTCCTTCATACTTAATGAATTCGGCAGCTTTTACAGCAGCTTCTCCCATTTTTGCACGAAGTTCGTCTGTCATGAAAGGCGAAGGTGTTTCTTCAGTAAGTTTTTGGTGACGACGTTGTACTGAACAGTCTCTTTCAGAAAGGTGACATGCTTTTCCATAAGAATCTCCTACAACTTGAATCTCGATATGACGTGGTTCTTCAATAAGTTTCTCCATGTACATTCCGTCATTTCCAAATGCTGCAGCAGCTTCTTGACGCGCGCTTTCCCAAGCTTTTAAAAGCTCTTCTTCTTTCCAGATTGCACGCATTCCTTTTCCACCACCACCAGCAGTAGCTTTCATCATAACTGGATAACCAATTTCTTTAGCTATTTTTTGTGCATGTTCGTAAGATTCTAATAATCCGTCTGAACCTGGCACACAAGGAACTCCTGCAGCTTTCATTGTAGCTTTAGCAGAAGCTTTATCTCCCATACGGTCAATCATTTCTGGAGCAGCACCGATAAATTTAATTCC
Source organism: Flavobacterium sp. UBA4854 (assembly GCF_002399805.1). NCBI lineage: Bacteria > Pseudomonadati > Bacteroidota > Flavobacteriia > Flavobacteriales > Flavobacteriaceae > Flavobacterium > Flavobacterium sp. UBA4854. Next base: position 45,902 of record NZ_DHEI01000017.1, on the reverse strand, counting down.
GTGCTCTTGACAGATTTTAGAGAATTTAGCATTCTCAGAAAGAAATCCATAACCTGGATGAATTGCATCTGCGTTTGTAATTTCTGCAGCTGCAATAATATTTGACATTTTCAAATACGATAAGTTACTCGGAGGAGGGCCAATACAAACCGCTTCGTCAGCAAATTTAACATGCAAACTTTCTGCATCGGCTGTAGAGTAAACTGCAACAGTTTTGATTCCCATTTCCTTACATGTACGAATTACACGTAGTGCAATTTCTCCTCTATTCGCAATTAATATTTTTTTAAACATCTTATTT
>NZ_DHEI01000017.1:38514-45401 GCF_002399805.1 Flavobacterium sp. UBA4854 | reverse complement strand
TTATGATGGATCTACTAAGAATAAAGGTTGATCAAATTCTACTGGAGACATATCGTCAACTAGAATTTTTACAATTTTACCAGAAACTTCAGATTCGATTTCGTTGAATAATTTCATTGCTTCAATTACGCAAAGAACATCACCTTTAGATACAGTGCTTCCAACTTCAGTGAAAACTGGTTTATCTGGAGATGGTTTTCTATAGAATGTACCAATGATTGGAGATTTTATAGTAATATATTTAGAATCGTTAGCAGCTGGTGCTTCTGGAGTTACACTTACAACTGTTGGAGCTGTAACTTGTGGAACTGCCGCTTGAGGTAAAGCTGCTTGAGCAGGTAATTGCTGTACGTAAGTTGCCTCAGTTACATTTGTTTCTAAAGTTGTTCTGATCGTGATTTTTACATCATCCATTTCTAACTTCACTTCTGCAACGCCCGAATTTGCAACAAATTTGATTAGGTTTTGAATTTCTTTTAAATCCATAATGATTCGTTTTTAGTTTTAATTTATTTCTTATCGTAAGCCCATTTTAAGTAGATAGATCCCCAAGTGAATCCACCACCAAAAGCAGCAAAGATAATGTTATCTCCTTTTTTAAGCTTATTTTCAAAATCAGCCAATACTAATGGTAAAGTTCCAGAAGTAGTATTTCCGTATTTTTCAATGTTTACCAAAACTTTAGAATCTTCTAATTCTAATCTTCCAGCAGTAGCATCAATGATACGTTTGTTAGCTTGGTGTGGTACCAACCAGTCAACATCTTGATTTGTCAAATTGTTTCTTTGTAAAATCAATTCGCTGGCATCTGCCATATTAGTTACAGCATATTTGAAAACAGTTTTACCGTCTTGCATAATATTGTGCTGTCTGTTTTTTACAGTATCTTCTGAAGGTGGAATCAAAGAACCTCCTGCAGGAATTTTAAGGAAGTCGCGTCCTACGCCGTCACTTCTTAAATATTCATCTTGCAAACCTAAGCCTTCATAATTTGGTTCAAAAAGAACTGCTCCAGCTCCATCACCAAAAATAATACAAGTTGCTCTGTCTGTATAATCTACAATTGATGACATTTTATCAGCACCAATTAAAAGTACTTTTTTGTAACGTCCTGACTGAACATATGCTGCAGCCGTCGACATTCCGTACAAGAAACTTGAACATGCAGCTTGCAAATCATATGCAAATGCATTTGTTGCTCCAATTTCTGTTGCAACAAAAACTCCTGTAGAAGCCACCATCATATCTGGCGTTGCAGTTGCCATTATAATCATATCAATCTCAAGCGGATCAATATTTGCTTTAGCAATCAAATCCTTTGCTGCTTGTATAGCAAGGTACGATGTACCTTTATCAGCATCTTTAAGAATTCTTCTTTCTTTAATTCCTGTTCGAGCGGTAATCCACTCATCATTGGTATCAACCATTGTTTCTAGCACTTGGTTCGAAAGAACGAAGTCAGGAACATAAGCTCCAACAGCGGTAATTGCGGCTGTGATTGTATTCATTATATTCTATTATTTTCCTTTCAAATTATGATTAATTTGAAAAATTTTTAAAAGACCCGAAAATTACAAAAAAAAACGTAACGAATTTGTCTATATTTTCCTAAAAAACAAAAATTATAACCAACAAAAAAAACTCTCACTATGTGAGAGTTCTAGTATAATTTACAAAAACGTATTAAGCAACCGCTTCAGATTTATCGATAACAACTTGCCCTCTGTAGTACATTTTACCTTCATGCCAGTAAGCTCTGTGGTATAAATGCGCCTCACCTGTAATAGGACATGTAGCGATTTGAGCTACAGTAGCTTTGTAATGTGTTCTTCTCTTATCTCTTCTTGTTTTCGAGGTTTTTCTCTTAGGATGTGCCATTTTACTATATTATTTATCCGTTAATAGTTTCTTTAATTTTTCCCAACGCGGGTCAATATCTTCTTCTTTGTTACTCTCTTCCTTTTGTTCTTTTACACTCAGCTCATTCAGTTTTGTCAAAGCTTCTGTCTGAAGGCTTCCATCTTTAACCCCTGGATGAATTCTTTTTTGAGGTACAGAAAGCGCGATCATTTCATAAATATACTGCGCCACATCTATCTCATGTTCACCATGTGGTAAAATCAACAATTCTTCATTATCATCATTAAATTCATCTCCAAAGCGAACTATTAACTTCATTTTCCCTTTTATAGGTAAATCAAAATCTTCGCCTGTTAGATCACAAGGCACGTTTACCGCTCCTTTGTGTTTGAATTCTAACTCTAACATATTACTTTTCTTATCAAAAAGTAAATTGACTTTAATATCAGAATTTTGAAACTCATCGTACTCAAAATTCTTAAAGAACTCGTTATTTATCTGATACTCAAAATGGTGTTTTCCTAGTTTTAATCCTACGAAAGGAATTAAAAATTCTTTTGTTTTGCTCATTTCAACATCAATTTGAACAATTCAGTTCTAAAACTAGATATCTGAATTGGGGTGCAAAGATATAAAATTATTACAAATCTAATAATCTTATTCACCTTTTTTTGTTTATAACTGTTTTTCTTTTATTTTAAGAGGTTTTTGGCTAATCTCCTCATACTGATTACGCGAGCGAAAAATATCGATCGCAAGATATACTGCCTCCTTAAACGAATTGTAATCTGCCATGTCTTTTCCAGCGATATCATAAGCTGTACCGTGGTCTGGAGAGGTTCTAACTTTATTCAAACCTGCTGTATAATTCACTCCTTTTCCAAAAGACAATGTCTTAAACGGAATTAATCCTTGATCATGATACATTGCTACAATAGCATCATATTTTTCATAGTGACCGCTTCCAAAAAAACCATCTGCTGGAAATGGACCGAAAACCATCGTTCCTGAATCAAATATTTTTTTCAATGTTGGCTTCAAAACCAAATCGTCTTCTTTTCCAATTACACCACCATCACCAGCATGCGGATTTAATCCTAAAACTGCAATTTTCGGCTTAACAATACTAAAATCTTGAACTAGAGATTTTCTTATAGTTTCAATTTTTTTAGCAATTAACTCTTCAGTTAAATGAGAAGCCACTTCATTTAATGGCACGTGATCCGTAATTAAACCTACTCGCAAATTATCTTGAACCATCATCATAAGCGCATCGCCTTCTAATTCCTGATTCAAATAATCTGTGTGACCCGGAAATTTAAAATCTTCAGATTGTATATTGTATTTATTAATAGGGGCTGTTACTAAAACATCAATTTCACCATCTTTCAATGCTTGTGTAGCTGCTGTAAAAGATTTAATTGCGTATTCTCCTATTTTAGGATCATTTGCTCCAAAGTTAATATCAACACCTTCTCTCCAAAGATTTAAAACATTTACTTTACCTGGAATAACTTGATCTAATTTATCAACTCCGTGAAATTGAACTGTCGATGTAAAACTTTTTCTAACAAAAGAAAGAATTTTAGCATTTGCAAAAATAACCGGCGTACACAATTCCAACATACGAGAATCTTCGAATGTTTTTAGTATAACTTCGCTTCCAATACCGTTTAAATCTCCAACTGAAATTCCAACAATTATATTTTCTGCTTTTTTATTCATGAGCTCAGTTTATTTATTACTAATTTTGATGTGCAAATTTAGTAAAATAAAACCACAATGTTCACAGGAATTATAGAAACACTTGGTAGGATTCATGAAATTCAGAAAGACCAAAACAATCTTCACGTAACCGTTGACTCATCAATAACTCACGAATTAAAAATAGACCAGAGCGTCTCGCATAACGGAATATGCCTTACAGTAGTTGCAATTAAAGACTCTCTTTATACCGTAACCGCAATAGACGAAACCATTCTAAAAACCAATATTGGCGATTGGAAAGCTGGTGACATTGTAAATTTAGAAAGAGGAATGAAGCTTGGCGACCGTCTAGACGGACATATCGTACAAGGCCACGTAGACCAAACTGGAACTTGCATTAAAATCGAAGAAGCAAACGGAAGCTGGAATTACACTTTTGAATACGATAAAAACCAAAACAATATTACAATTGAAAAAGGCTCGATTACTGTAAATGGAGTGAGTCTTACGGTAGTAAATTCTAAAGAAAATGAATTTAGTGTCTCAATTATCCCATATACTTATGAGCACACTAACTTTAAAGATTTCAAAGTTGGAACAAAAATAAATCTTGAATTTGATGTCGTAGGAAAATACATTTCTAGACTTTATTCCATCAACAAATAACGTTTTGCATTTCAACATAAAAAAAGCTTCAATTTAAATTGAAGCTTTTTTTATGTTATTTTTATATATCACGGTAAGACCTAAAGCCAAACCTCCTATTGCTAGAAATATAATATTTTGATCTATTGGTATACCAGCATGATTATCACAATCTTCAACCAGATCTTCGCAATCATCATCCTCACCTGCTGTTGTATTCATACTTTTAGCGCTATTTAGCATCGGTTTTGGAGGATGCTCAGATCCAGCTGTAACTAATAAAACATTTAATAATAAGGCAATTACTAAAAATGGGGCTTTTAGATTCTTCATAAATTCAAGCTATTGCAAACTGCAATTCTAGATAATTATTGACAAATATTCTTTGGCGGAAATTTCATACAAATATATTTCTACCTCCAAAATCTTGGACAAAAGTATAAGTTTTTTGCACAAAACCAACTTTTAAAATCAAAAATACAAAACAAATTTTAACAGTTTTAACTAAAACCCCAATAATCCTTTTCAGAAAACGCCACAGAGGACAATACCTTTTTTTTATTACTAATCTCAACTCTTACAAGCTTATAAGAATTTCCTGATTTTAAAAAAATCTATTTTTTAGTCTTTTCAAAAATTCTGTAAAACAAACCTATCAAAACTAAGTTTAGATTCAACACAGATACAATAGAGAATACTCTCAAATTAATATATTTGTAAAAAATAAATTCGACTACTCAAATTTAAAGCAATTAACAACTCTCAATCAAGCAAATGAAAAACCAATATACAGTCGGAAGTTTATACGCAGGTGTTGGCGGCATTTGTCTAGGTTTTGAAAATGCAGGTTTTAAATTAGAATGGGCGAATGAATTTGATAAAAAAGCTTGCGTTACCTACAGAAATAACTTCGATCATACTCTTATCGAAGGCGATGTAATGCAACTTGAGACAAAAGATCTCCATAAAATTGACATTCTAACTGCTGGATTTCCGTGCCAGCCCTTTTCTCTTGCTGGCCATAGAAAAGGTTTTAAAGACAGTAGAGGAAATCATTTCTTTAAAATATTAGATTTTATTGATGAAATGAGACCGAAAGTGGTATTTCTTGAAAATGTCAAAAACCTAAAAGGACATGACAAAGGAAACACCATGAAAGTAATTCAGCGTGAAATAAAAAAACGCAATTATACTTTTGACAGCGCAATTCTCAACACCAAAGATTTTGGAAACATTCCACACAATCGAGAACGAATTTTCATGGTTGCGTTTGACAAAGATTTCGTCAAAAAAGGTTTCAAATTCAATTTTCCCGAAAAAGAAGAATTAACCAAAAAAGTTACCGATTTAATCACAAAAGAAAAAGTCGATAAAAAATTCTATTACACCGAAGACAAATACATGTACAACATGCTGAAAGAATCTGTTGTGAGAAAAGATAGAATTTATCAGTTCAGAAGGCAATATGTACGAGAAAACAAAAAAGAAGTTTGTCCCACGTTAACTGCAAATATGGGAACTGGCGGTCACAATGTTCCCATTATCACAACTGAATTTGGTTTTAGAAAATTAACGCCAAGAGAGTGTTTTCGTTTTCAAGGCTTTCCTGATCATTATAAATTGCCTAAAATTTCAAATTCTAGTCTTTACAAACAAGCTGGAAACTCAGTAAGCATGCCTGTTATAGAAAGACTTGCCACCGAAATATTCAAATGCATTGAGAAGGCTGAAACCAGACAATTAAAAGCCGAAAAAATTTAAATACTTAAAAGCATAATTGTTCCTTCTATTTTTGCCAGGCAAACTTCCAGATTTTTTTCAATTTCTTTACTCCAGAACCTCAAAATAGTCCAATTTTCAGAAACCAGAAAAGCATTGACTTCTTCGTCCCGCTGTATATTTCTTTCAATTTTCGGAATCCAATATTCGCGATTCGTTTTAATTCTCAGCTGCTCCGTTTCCCAATCTTTTCCATGAAAAAACTCGCTATCGACAAAAATGGCAATTTTATATTTGGCAAAAGTAAGATCAGGCCTTCCAAATACCTTTTTATTATTTTTTCGGTATCTGTGACCCAATTTCCATAACGCTTTAGCAAGCCTTACTTCGCCTTTTGTAGCAGTACTTTTTATCGCCTGCATAGTTTTCCTCCTCTGTTCTGGAGTTAATCCATCCATCTGAAGATTAAATTTGTTTTGGACGGATAAAGTTAAGGGATTTTAAGAAAAGTAAAGTTTAATTTTTGATGCGGAAAATTTCAATTTTCACATCTGCAAAGCATCAAAAACAAAAAAGCCTTTACATTTCTGTAAAGGCTTTGTGTTTCTAAAAGAGTGGTCCCACCTGGGCTCGAACCAGGGACCACCTGATTATGAGTCAGGTGCTCTAACCAGCTGAGCTATAGGACCGGTTTAGAGGATGCAATATTACTACTATTTTTCATTCACTCCAAATATTTTAAGACATCATTTGTATTTTATTTTTAAATCTTTTTTTGAATCTCAAAAACGAAATTGATTTTCAACGTCTTATTCAAAAATTAAAATGACATTTTTTTATTTAATTTCTTGACAAAGCTCGACCAAAACACCATTTGTGTTCTTCGGATGCAGAAAAACGACCAATTTATTATCGGCTCCCTTCTTCGGAACTTCATTAATTAAGACAAAACCTTC
>NZ_DHEI01000017.1:37580-38322 GCF_002399805.1 Flavobacterium sp. UBA4854 | reverse complement strand
TCTCCTTTTTTCTCCAAAAACTTTGCAATCGGACTTTCAGGGTTTGTTGCCACCAAAAGTTCGATTTTGTTATTTCCGGTTTGAAAGAAAGAAGTTAATACACCTTCGCTTTCTACTGCTTCCATTTTATATGACGGAACGCCAAGCATCTTTTCGAACAAAACATTCGCATCGTCCATGTTTTTTACTGCAATCCCGATATGTTCTATTTTGTTTACCATCTCTTCAAATTTATTGATTTGTGTATGTTCTAAAATAACCGCATTCTGCAATTACATCCTGATAATATTTGGTATCAGAATAGTCTTTTCTTAAAGCTTTGAACGAGTTCCAGGCAATAAAATTAACTTTATCATCTTGAATTTCCCAATAGCTGTTTACGGCGTTATATTTTTTATTGTAATAATCATTTCTTTCGCATTTCGAAATCAAATACAAGCATTTTGCTTTTTGTTCCTTGTTCGAAGCCGCTTCAAAAGCCTTTTGATAATACATTTTAGAAACCGAATTGTTTGTAATCATTTCTTTCATCGAATCTCTAAACGAATAAGGGCTCGATCCATAACCTACAATGCTCATTTCATAAAAAGTTCTTCCGTTTCCAAAATGAGAAATATTGTAAAACGCATTTCCTAGCAAAAGGCTGTTCGTATAAACATCTTCTTTCTGCGCTAATTTATCTTGCATAGATTTTATTGTCGTCAAGAAATCCATGTAAGTATATTTCTTTTTCTGATATGCC
>NZ_DHEI01000017.1:23145-37197 GCF_002399805.1 Flavobacterium sp. UBA4854 | reverse complement strand
TTCCAATAACTATATCGGGATTCACCAAAAATTTCAGCCATAACAAAATCTCCTTTTTCTTTATAAAGATTTGACAAATAGCTTCTGCTCCATGAAGAAGCATTTTGATAACGAAATGTGTCTCCTTTATAATTTTTAGGAAGTTCATAATATAGCCAATTCAAATCGGCTAGAATTGTTTTCTCATTTTTATCTGTCAGCTTATCGATCTTGCTTAAATTATTTACAAAACGCAATAAGCGAAGTTGCATTCCTGCCAATTCTGTTTTCGGAAGTGTTTTTTCAGCTTTCGTATAATTCTTATCCGCATTCGCATAATCGCCTTTTAACGATTGAAGATATCCAATTGCAATGTCCCACAAATATGGCTTTTCAGTATTTCCAGCAGCAGAAATTTTCGCTATCAAATCAACAGCGCTATTGTCTACTTTTGTTTTATTTTCTGCTTTATTTTCAGCAACAGTCTGTGGTTTTGGTTTCTGATTTTCTCCTTGCCCATCTATCTGAAACGAATTATTTATTTTTTGTTCCAGCGAATTAACCAGCCTTGTTGCTAAATAATTTAAATGCTCACTTTTCGGATCTAATTCATAGATTTTCTCAATGGCTTGTTTTTCATCTTTATAATATCCGTGAATTGCCCACAGCGCAGCTTTTTCTTTATTATTTTTTGCCATTGCCAAAGCCTTAGTCCAATCTGACTGATTTTTTGGCTTAAAACTATAAGCTGTCACCACTCTTAATTCTGGACATTTATCAAAAACTTGAGCGTATAAATAATTCGAAGTCGCAAATTTTTTCTGTTTATAATTAATTCCAGCAACATATGCCAAACCGCGATAATACAAAGTGTTTTTAGCAACTGAGCTTTCTGTTTTATTAAAAAAATCAATTGCTTTTTGCTTGTCGTTACTATAAAAACGCGCTTTCATGGTCAAGAACCAATATCTGTTTTTCAAAAACGGATCCGATAAAGTATTATACACATTTTCTATGGACTGAATCATCTTGGCATCATCGAATGTTTTTGCCACAACAGGATCGTAGCTCCAATAATCTTCACCAATTGAAACCGTTTCTATTTTTTGAGCCAAATACAAAAATTCGACAAAGTTCTTCACTTTCTCATCTTTCAGATTAAGCTTTTTGCCCCATTTTTGCGTGCTTTTATTTTCTTTTTTCGTTTTATAATAAACATGCAAGCCTTCAATTTCTTCTTTATTTTTGATGGTATTTTTGTCATCAGAATAATATCTTGGCTTTTCATCTCCAATTAAGAAATAATTGACTGTTGTTGTGTCGACTTTTCCTTTTAAATAATCTGCCCAATCTGATTTTATATTTTTATTAAAACGAGAATTATGTTGGGTATCAAAACCAATTCCGTAGAAAATTCCGCCCGACAAAAACAAAGGCGAATACGATTTATCGGCAAAAGTTTCTGGAGTAAAATTTGAATTGTAAGAACCTAAATAATCCCAATCTCCATCAGCGCAGGCGTATATAATTCCGAATGCAGAAAGCAAAACGGCACTAGAAGCAAGAAATAATCTGCTTAAAAGTATTTTTTTCATAATTGTTTAAATTGAATTCGTCTAAATCGTAAAATATAATTTCGTTTGGCTTTTCGACAAGATGATCTTGCAAATCTTCTGCCATTTCTTTTAAATCTTCTGTTTTAATTTCTTCTATTTTCAAGAGATCATTTTCTTCATAAAAAACTCCATTTTTATAATTGGATTGTTTTACTCTGAAAAAAATCGGACTTGTTTTTTCAAAATTGGAATCTTTCTCTAGTTCACTGCTATTCATTTTAGAACGAAGTCCTATCACTTTGTTATTTCTTATATGAACTCCCCACGAATAAATTGGAAACGCGAAATCTAAATGTAGCGGATATCTTTTTAAACTTTTAAGATATTTTTCTGCTACTTTCTTATCATAAATAGAATTTAGAGAATCGGGCGCAATTGATCCCATATTATAATACATCAAAACTCCAGAATCGACATTTGGAATTTTTGTCTTTTTGAAGTATTTCACTTGATGCAATCGAATCGTCGCAGAAAGCTTCTTTTTCGAAAGCTTTTTAAAAACCTCAATAAATTTCAGGTAATTCTCTTTGCTTTTTAAAGTCCAATCGCAGTCAATTTGAATTTCCTGACACTCAATTTTGTTTTTAATATTGATTTGCTCAATAAAACCAAACGTTTTTTGAGCCAAATCGTTTACATCCAAATTGGGTTGTAACATGACTTTGTTCTGAATAAAAACAACCGGAACAATTTTATATGCTTTGGGATTTTCTTCAAAACGAACAGGACTTATCGGAATTGGAAAATTTGATTCTGGATGAAGCCCAATGTCAAAATATCGTATATAAAGTTTTTGAACATTGTTATTGATTAATGCTTCTTTTTCTGTTTTTGAAAATTTGAAAATTGTTTTCCAGTAATAAAAAGAGATTACTGGCTTTTCACTTTTAGTGCATGACAGCATTAAAAAGAGAAACGAAACTAAAAAAAAACGCTTAAACAAAACTTTAGATAATTATATTTTAGAGCAAAAGTAAGAAATTATATCGCCTTAAAGCGTTTGAAACCCTAAAAACTTACAAGGAATCTAAAAGTGCCAAATCCTAATAAATGGCTAAAAAATTTCGATTAAAGCAAATATAATCGTTATTTTGTGCAATCAAATTGAAAAACCATTATGTTGAAAAACACTCTAAAATACATTGCATTTATAATTTTAATCTCAATGATAAGCTGTGCCAAACGAGGCAGCATTACCGGCGGTTTAAAAGATACATTGCCGCCTGTTTTAATATCGAGCATTCCTAAAAATTTTTCAACCGATTTTAAAGGAAATACTATCACTTTAAATTTTGACGAATATGTCAAACTTAAAAACACAAACAAACAGCTAATTATTTCTCCTCCTTTAAAAAATGAGCCGTTAATCACTCCTACGAATGTTAGTAAGTTTATAAAGATTCAAATTCGAGATACTTTACAGCCAAACACGACTTATAGTTTCAATTTCGGACAAGCAATTACGGATAATAATGAAGGGAATCCTTTAAATCAGTTTAAATATGTTTTCTCTACTGGACCTTATATTGATTCCTTAAAACTGAGCGGAAGAATTAAAGATTCTTATGGAAAATATGTCGACAATTTCGTTTCTGTAATGCTATACGAAGTAAATGACAAATTCAAAGATTCTACTATTTACAAAGAATTTCCTCGTTACATAACTAACACTTTGGACAGCATGCGAACTTTTCAGTTTGAAAATTTAAAAGAAGGAAAATATCTTTTAGTAGCATTAAAAGACAAAGGATCGAACAACAAATTTAATCCGAAAGATGATAAAATCGGATTTTTGAAAAATTACATTACCATTCCGACAGATTCTGTTTATGACTTAGAATTATTTAAAGAAACATTGCCTCTAAAAGTTTTCAAACCTATTCAGGCCTCAGGAAATCGTCTATATCTTCCTTATGAAGGAAAACAGAATTTCAAGAATTCGAAACCGAAAGTTGTTCTTAAAAACGGCAATGAGGTTCTGGAAACTATTATAACGCAATTCCCAAAAAAAGATTCGCTTCAAGTTTGGTACAAACCAATAAAAGTAGATTCTTTATCGATGGAAGTTGAAAAAGGAAGCTATAATAAAAAGTTTTCTTTCAAGATTAAAGCTTTGAAAAAAGATACTTTAAATATTAAAGCATTACAAAATGGGCAGATTAATTTTAGAGAACGTTTTACTTTAGAGACCGAAACGCCACTGGTAAAATTTGACAAATCTAAAATTACATTAATAAACAAAGACTCTATTGCTGTTCCTTATACAACAGAATATGATGAATTTGACCAGAAACTTTACATTGATTTCAAAAAAGAGCCTTTAGACAAATATAGTTTCACTTTCTTGCCAGGTGCTTTGACCGATTTCTATGAAAAATCAAACGATACTTTGTCTTACAAACTAAGCACAAAAGAATATGCCGATTACGGAAATATTATTTTGACTCTTAAAAATGTAAAACGCTTTCCTATAATTGTCGAATTGACCAATAAAAAAGGAGACGTTGTTTTGGCAGAAGGGTATTCTGAAGGTGCAACTACATTAGAATTCAATCTACTGCAACCAGATGTATTTACTGTTCGCGTTATTTACGATGACAACAAAAACAAGCAATATGATACAGGTAGTTTCTTAGAAAAGAAATATGCCGAAGAAGTATTTTACAATCAAGAGGAATTTGATGTCCGTGCCAATTGGGATCGGAACGAAACAATTGACCTGAGCATTCCGTTTAATCCAGCAGTCGAGAAAAAAGAAGACGATAAAAAGAAAAAAGAAGCAGAAAAGAAACGGAAAGCTTTCTAGAGTTTAATTTCAAACTGATCTTTATCGCTTAAAAAGTCTAATTTTTTACGCGTTTCATACATGGTGTTTTTGTCTAATTCAATGACAAAAACACCATTTTTTTCTTGCGGTTCTAAAACATAATTCCCTAAGAAATCTATCGCCTGCGAATGTCCAATATGTTCATAATCGTGAGCATCATTACCAATTCTATTTACTCCAACTACATACGAAAGATTTTCTATAGCGCGAGCTTTTAGTAAAGCATCCCAAGCATTGGTACGTACTTTTGGCCAATTGGCAACATATAAAATGAGATCGTAATTTTCTACATTTCGTACAAAAACAGGAAATCTCAAATCATAACAAATCTGAAGGCATATTTTCCAATCCAGATAATCGACAATAACTTTTTGATTTCCGCACGTATAAACCTTGTCTTCGCCTGCGAGTGAAAACGAATGTCGCTTATCATAATATTGAAATTCGCCTGACGGGAAAACAAAAATCATACGATTGTAATATTTTCCATTTTCTGTAATGACAACACTTCCTGTGATAGCTACATTTTTTTGTTTTGCTTTCAATTTCATCCATTCAATTGTGTCTCCCTGCATCGTTTCCGCAACTTCAGAAGCATTCATTGTAAATCCGGTCGAAAACATTTCAGGAAGTACAATTAGATTGACCTCCGATTGAATTTCATTGATTTTTGAATCAAAATTTTCTCGGTTTTTACTGGCATTCTGCCAAAAAAGATCGGTTTGGATTAAAGCAATTTTCATTTTTAAATAATATGAAAGTCAAAAAACGATTTGAAATTAGATTACAACCAAACTCGGAACAGCGCTTTTATATGCCGCTAATTTGCCGCTTGTTGGCTCTTCTTCGGTAATAACATAATTTACCTCAGACAAACTTGCAATTTTCATTTTAAGAACTGTATTTAGCTTTTCAGTAATGGTTAAAACTGCTGTTTTTTTTGAAGCTTGAATCATTGCCTTTTTTACCTGAACCGTTTCCCAGTCAGAATCAGAATAACCTCCGTCTACATCTAAAGCATTTGTTCCTAAAACCAATAAATCGGCTTTTATATTGGCTAATTGATGAAAAGCTTCCCCACTTACACACATTTGACTGTAAGAAGAAATACTGCCGCCAATCATGATTGTTTTTATATTGGGTTTATCTAAAAGCTGAACTGCTGTTAAGGCTGTAATAGTAAAAACAGTCAAATTAAGATCGTTTGGTATTAATCGAATGAACTCACGAATCGTTGTTCCTCCATCAACAATTAAAACCATTCCGTCATGAAGAAGACCTACAGCTTTTTGTGCAATAACTTGTTTAGCTTCTACAGCATAAGTTTGATTGGAAGAAGAATAGTGATATCCTTTGGTCATCGCGCCACCTTTTACTTTAATTAAAAGCGAATCGGCATCAAGCTCATTAATATCACGACGAACAGTATCTTCAGAAACTCCAAGTTTTGCCGAAAGAGTTTCAAAACTCACACGTGTATGCAAGTTAATCTCTTTTAAAATATGATTTTTACGTTCTTCTTTACTGTAATTTAAAACTTCATTTTCAGTGCTCATGCCATTTAATTTTTTCTACTTACAAAAGTAAGAATTTAAATGTAGCCCACGAAGTCGTTAAACCTTAAAAAAGGACTTCATAAGGTAATGGTATTTGTTTAAATAACAAATTAAAGACAAAACAACAATACAACAGCTTCGTAGTCTAAACCAACAAAAAAACGCATCCAAATTAATGAATGCGTTTTTTCAAATATACTAAATTGTATTCTTTATCCTTTTAAACTTGCTGCTAAATACTCACGGTTCATACGTGCAATATTTTCAAGCGAGATTCCTTTTGGACATTCGATTTCACAAGCTCCTGTATTTGTACAGTTACCGAAACCTTCTAAATCCATTTGGTGAACCATGTGTAAAACACGATCTGTTGCTTCAACTTTACCTTGTGGCAATAATGCATATTGAGAAACTTTTGCAGAAACGAATAACATTGCTGAAGAGTTTTTACAAGTTGCAACACAAGCACCACAACCAATACAAGCAGCAGCATCAAATGATTTATCTGCATCGTCTTTGTTAACTGGAATAGTATTCGCGTCGATTGTATTTCCTGAAGTATTTACAGAGATAAATCCTCCTGCGTGCTGAATTCTGTCAAAAGAACTTCTGTCAACTACTAAATCTTTAATTACTGGGAAAGCTTTTGCTCTAAATGGCTCAATAAAAATCGTATCGCCATCTTTAAACATACGCATGTGCAACTGACAAGTTGTAACTCCTCTGTCTGGTCCGTGTGCTTCACCATTGATGAATAAAGAACACATTCCGCAGATTCCCTCACGACAATCGTGGTCAAATGCTACAGGCTCATCTCCTTTGTTGATTAGATCTTCGTTAAGAACATCTAGCATTTCAAGGAAAGACATGTCTGGTTCGATTCCATCGATAGGATATTCTACAATCCCTCCTTTATCTTGAGCGTTTTTTTGACGCCATATTTTTAATGTAAGTTTCATACCTTTTTCGTTTGAAAGTCATAAAGTCGAAAGTCGCAAGTCGCTCGGCACATTTTGCCTTTTGACTTTAAGACTTTGGGCTTTCGACCAAATTCTTATTTATAACTTCTTTGAACTAATTTAATGTTTTCGTAATTAAGAGGTTCTTTGTGTAATACCGCGTCACTTGGTTTTCCTTTGTATTCCCAAGCTGCAACGTATGCAAAGTTTTCGTCGTCACGAAGTGCTTCTCCTTCTTCTGTCTGGTATTCCTCACGGAAGTGACCTCCACAAGATTCGTTACGGTGTAAAGCATCTTTCGCGAACAATTCTCCTAATTCTAAGAAATCGGCAACACGAGTCGCTTTTTCTAATTCCTGATTAAATTCGTTAGCGTTTCCAGGAACTTTTACATCTTTATAGAATTCTTCACGTAAAGCAGCAATTTCTTCGATAGCTTCAGTTAAACCTTTAGCATTACGAGCCATACCTACTTTATTCCACATAATTTTTCCAAGTTTTTTATGGAAATAATCTACAGAATGTTTACCGTTATTATTGATAAACTTATTGATTTGATCTACAACCGCTTTTTCAGCTTCAACGAATTCTGGCAAGTCTGTAGAAATTTCTCCCATTTTAATATCTGGAGCTAAATAATCTCCAATAGTATAAGGCAATACGAAATATCCATCAGCTAAACCTTGCATCAAAGCAGAAGCACCAAGTCTGTTTGCTCCGTGATCAGAGAAGTTAGACTCTCCAATTGAGAAACATCCAGGAATTGTAGTCATTAAGTTATAATCAACCCAAGTTCCTCCCATTGTGTAGTGAACCGCTGGGTAAATCATCATTGGTGTTGTGTAAGGATCTTCGTCGACGATTTTGTAATACATTTGGAATAAGTTTCCGTATTTACTTTTCACGATTGCAGCTCCTAATTTAGTTACCAAAGCAGCATCTTTATCATCTAGACCTTTTACATAAGCATCTTCAGTTCCGTAACGTTTAATTGCAGCAGCGAAATCTAAGTAAACTGCTTCTCCAGTTTTGTTAACTCCAAAACCAGCGTCACATCTTTCTTTAGCTGCACGAGACGCAACGTCACGAGGCACTAAGTTACCAAATGCAGGATATCTTCTCTCTAAGAAATAATCTCTTTGATCTTCAGATAAATCGGTTGCTTTTTTCTTTCCTTCACGGATTGCTTTTGCATCCTCAAGATTTTTTGGAACCCAAATACGACCGTCATTACGTAAAGACTCAGACATCAAAGTCAATTTTGACTGGTGATCTCCTGAAACCGGAATACATGTTGGGTGAATTTGCGTGTAACAAGGATTTGCGAAAAACGCTCCTTTTTTATGAATTTTCCAAGCTGCTGTTGCGTTACTTCCCATAGCATTTGTCGAAAGGAAAAATACGTTTCCGTATCCTCCAGAACCAATTACTACCGCGTGAGCAGAATGTCTTTCTATTTCTCCAGTGATTAAGTTACGAGCAATAATACCTCTCGCTTTTCCGTTCACGATTACAATGTCAAGCATTTCGTGACGGTTGTACATTTTAATTTTTCCACGACCAATTTGACGGTTCATTGCAGAATAAGCTCCTAACAATAATTGCTGTCCAGTTTGTCCTTGTGCGTAAAATGTACGAGAAACCAAAGTTCCTCCAAAAGAACGGTTATCTAAAAGTCCGCCGTATTCACGAGCCAATGGCACCCCTTGAGCCACACATTGGTCAATAATATTACCTGAAACTTCAGCCAAACGATAAACGTTTGCCTCACGAGCACGGTAATCACCACCTTTTACAGTATCATAAAATAATCTGTAAATAGAGTCACCGTCTCCTTTATAGTTTTTTGCTGCGTTGATACCTCCTTGTGCTGCAATAGAGTGCGCACGACGTGGAGAATCTTGGAAGCAGAATGCTTTTACGTTATATCCTAACTCAGCCAAAGTAGCCGCAGCCGAACCTCCAGCTAAACCTGTACCAACTACGATAATATCTAGATTACGTTTGTTAGCAGGGTTTACTAAATTAATATGATCTTTATAATTTGTCCATTTGTCCGCAATAGGACCATTTGGAATTTTTGAATCTAATGCCATTATAATTGATATTAATTATTGAAATGATGAAATAAAGCGATAATTACGAAAAGCGCTGGAACTACAACTGCAAACCAGTAACCTACTTTTGATAAAAATCTAGAGTATTTGTTGTGCATCCCTACAGATTGAAGAGAAGATGCAAACCCGTGCCATAAGTGAAATCCTAAAAGGATAAAAGACACACAGTACAATGCTGTACGGATTGGATCGTGAAATTTGTGAACCAACTCACCATAATACCTTGTAGCGTCTGGCGCTGTACCTGCAATATATTTGTAGGTAACTTCAGGAAACCAGAAATCGTAGAAGTGCAATCCTAAGAAAGCTAAAATAACCAATCCAGAAATAATCATATTTCTAGAACTCCAAGAAGCGTTTGCGGCTCCGTTGTATTTAGCATAAGCAATTGGTCTTGCTGCGCTGTTTTGTGCTGTAAGTACAAATCCCATTACGAAGTGGAAAATTACTCCAAATGCCAAAACTGGCTGCATTACATACTGAATCAGCGGATTGTATCCCATAAAGTGAGAAGCTTCATTGAAAACATCTTCACTAAGAATAGAAATAAAATTTAAGGAAACATGCAGCGCTAAAAACGTGATTAAGAATATTCCCGAAAGAGCCATAGCCACTTTCTTTAAGATGGAAGCATTCAACTGTGCAGATTGTGCCATAAGTGTTAAGTAGTTTGTTTTAAAAAATTACACAAAAATAATTCAATTACGAAAGAACTACAACCATTTCGCTGTTATTTATAATGATTTTAAAATAGCACGATTCTACGTATTTTTACGTACAAAAATGAAGCTGCTAAAAAATAATTCACTATAGAAACTCTAAAAAACTGTTTTTTAAGCCTTAGGCCGAAAATTGGTTCTTAAGCAGATTACCAAAAATTTATCATATTGTTATTTTATTCAAAGTTTTGATTTATTTTCTTCAAAAGTGTTCTTCTACAGAAATTTTGTCTAAGTAAAAAATTGTCATTCCGCAACATAGTTTTACCTTTAGCGGCTCAAAAAATTAATAATGAAAACAGGAATTGATGCTATCTCTTTTGATGTAGCAAACATACATTTACCCATAAAAACTTTGGCAATCGCCAGAAATATTGAGCCAGAAAAATTAGAAAAAGGTCTTGGATTACTAAAAATGACTTTTCCAGATGTTCACCAAGATGCTGTAGTTTTTGGAGCAAACGCCTTAACAAAACTTATAGTTGACAATAAAATAAACCTGAACGAAATAAGCCGAATCTATGTTGGTACCGAAAGCGGCATTGACAGTTCTAAACCAATTGCTTCTTATTTAATTAGTTTAATGGAGCAAAAATTTGGCGAAGATGCTTTGGCTGAATGTGATGTTGTAGATTTCACTTTTGCTTGCATTGGCGGAGTTGATGCGATGCAAAACTGTTTAGATTTTGTAAAATTAAATCCAACTAAAAAAGCAATCGTAGTTACTTCTGATTTTGCAAAATACGATTTAAACTCAGGCGGAGAATATACGCAAGGCGCAGGAGCTGTTGCCATGTTAATTACTGCAAATCCAAAAATCATTGCTTTTGATGATAATTGGGCAACGAGCACAAAAGGTGTTTTCGACTTCTTTAAACCATACAGAACGATTTCTAAAGAAGAAATTACCAAAAACACAAACAATGATTCGTGGTTTGATAATTTAGAAGCCGAAATCGAAATCCATAAAGATCAGCCAGTTTTTGACGGACAATATTCGAATCAATGTTACATGGATCGTACGCGTAATGCGTATTTTTCATTCAAAAAATTAAAAAACACTACCGAAACTTTATATAACACTTGGCACAGTATTGTGATGCACTTGCCATATTCTTTTCAGGGAAGAAGAATGTTGTCTGAAATCTACGCTTTAGACAGTGCCGAAAAGATTATTGCTGATGATATTGCGCCAGCAGATTATCAGACAAAAATTAAAGAAGTAGCAAAATCTGATGATTACAGAAGTTTTGTAACCGAGAAATTACAACCTGCAGAATTGGCTTCTTCATTAATTGGAAATCTTTATACGGGTTCAATCTTCATGGGATTATTGTCAACTTTGGCTCATTTCTATGATACTAAAAAAGAAGTAGCTGGAACTAAATTCGGTTTCTTGGCTTATGGAAGCGGGTCTAAATCAAAAGTTTTTGAAGGAACAATTCAACCAGAATGGAAATCGGCTTTAGAAAACGTAAAACTTTTCGAAAACTTAGCCGAAAGCGTAGAAATTGATTTCAACACTTACGAAAGTCTTCATAAAAAAGAACAAAAACAAAGCGTAAGAACTCCGAAAAACGAATGGGTTTTAGATAGAATTGAAAAAGAGATTCCAGTTTTGATTGGAGCTCGTTATTATAAATGGGTGGACTAAATTCCAATATTTGAAATCCCAAATTCCAAATAAAAACCGAAGCATTTGCTTCGGTTTTTTGTTTTTATACCTTTAGTTTGTCATTTCGAGGAACGAGACTCGAAATGACAAGATTGTGTGCAAAAACCTTTGTCAAAGTTTAAAACTTTGACAAAGGCCACGACAAATAGAAAAACATTTTCTAATTATCGCATTGACATATTCTCTAATTAAATAATCAATCTTTTTTATGCTGTTCTGTATAATTTTGATTCCCTTTGATTCGAGTATCTTCCGTATGCATTCCGTTTGCCATTCCTAGCATAAAGGCTGTAATTACGATTATAAATTTCCTTTTTATCCAATGAAGAAGCGGTCGTTTAGATTGCTCCAAACGAGAGTTTTTATTTTGTTTATACATTTTGAAAATGATAAATGATTAGACATTATTGATCATCTATACTTAGAAATAATTTCTTAAGCGCTGTATAAACTTTTATCGAAGTGTTTTGAACTGATTATTTCATTTATAAAAACAGATTGATTTATAAATGACATTAGTTTTTGATGAAGCAGATTTTGAATTTTTAGCAGTTTCTTAATTTGAAAAGTAAAAACAGTTTCGGTTTTGATAAAATTCAAAACAATGGAAAATCTTATTTCATTCCAGGAAACAACTTGCCCGAATTTATATAAACGAGAACTTTTAAGCTCTATTTCTTTTCTTAAAACTACAAACGAAGACTGATAATATTCTGCCGATTTAGATTGAGAATATAAAGCACCATCACCCGCAATCACGACAAAAGTCAGAAAGAGTGCAATTAAGTATTTTATATGTTTTTTCAATTAGTTTTATTTTTGAATGGCGGATTCTTTAAACGAAAATACACATTTCAAATAAAGAAACCGAAGTAAATATTTCAACTTTTTTAATTTTCCACTCAGTTGTCATTTCGAGGAACGAGAAATCTCCACAAGAAGCTCCGTACAGAATGTCGCCAATCTTTGTAGAGCCACTAGTGGAGATTTCTCGTTCCTCGAAATGACAAGATTGTGTGCAAAAACCTTTGTCAAAATTCAATTAAAAACATAGCTATTACTAATCCTATGACTTTTCAATTCCTTTTTTACAAAACAACAAACTCAATCCCAAAACAAAAATTGCACAACTCAAAAACATCAAAAATCCATTTTTCAAAACAAAAAATGAAAATCCAACAGCAACCGAGCCCACAATTACCATTAAAGATTTTACGGTTTCTGTTTTTATAAAAGTAAATGCATGCAAAGCCAAACCAAGAAAAAGCAAAGAGGGACCAACAGCCACAAATGGATAAAAAATCAATGGAGAATTACTGATATGTTGACTTAATGCTTCTTTTGCGATTTCATTACTTCCGTAACTCGACATGATAAAATCGATTGTACAAAGTCCAATGTGGGCAATAACACCTAAAGTTGTCAGCGCAGAAGCAACTTTATTAATTTTCGTTTTTGGAAATGCATCATTAAACGATAATAAAAAACATGCGCCAATTAAATTGAACCAATGCGCAAAATCTACAGATTCGCTTAAACTTGGCAAAAGGCCTGAAAAAAATAAATAACTAACTAAAAAAAGTACTGCTCCGATCATGCAAGAATGTTTTGTTTTCATAATTTATTTTAAAAATTGATGAAGCAAAACTAAAATGAAACCTTTTCTAAAACCCCAATTTTATTGGCTTAGGTATAAAATGTATTGTTTTAGGTACGAAATTTACAACGCCATTAAAACATCTTTATAATTTCTCGAAACCGGAAGTTCTATTTGAGTCAAAATAATTGTATTTGCATTTCTCCAAGATTTAAAATGCGACGGATTTATTAAATGCGAACGATGAATTTGCACTAAAAAACCAAAATCGTCCTGAATTTTTTTGAGCGAGGAACGAATTAGTTTAGAATGAAGTTTTCCGTTTTCGAGATAAAAAATCTCAACATAATTCTGTGCATTCGAAATACAGACCAAATCGGCTTTGTTGATTTTTAGAATGTCTAATCTGTTTTCTCCTTTAAATAGCAAAACATCATCTTTTATCGGAATTAGTTTGATTAAATATCTTCTTGCGAGAATAATTACTGGAGTTAAAATTAGAGCGACTTTTATAAATATTATCGAAAAGAATTCTAAAAAATCATATCCGCCATTTAAAATTGGACTTTTATAAAAAGTAAAAACACCAATTAAGTAGAGTAAATGAAACAGAAAAATAGCCGTTATTTCTAAACCTATATTCCACTTCCCTATTCTTTCGTAAAAGCTTTTTTGAATAAACGCTAAGAAACCATAACACAAAAATGCCATTACACTAAAACCAAAACTGATTAAAAACCAAGCTCTAAAATTTATGGTTCCGTCGTCAAACGGTTTTATAATGAAAGCAAAAACAAAAAGCCATAAAGCAATTAGTAAACCAACTACGAGATTATGTTTTATGGAAATATTAAGCTGTTTCACTTGAATTAAATTTAAAGTTTCATTTCCATAATAGGCATAAAACGATTTTTTATTGCCGTTTCAAATTCTCCAATTTTTACAAATCCCATTTTGGCATAAAAATCCTCTGCATTTGGTTCTGAATCCAGCGTTATTTTTTCTAT
>NZ_DHEI01000017.1:21494-22888 GCF_002399805.1 Flavobacterium sp. UBA4854 | reverse complement strand
TCTACCAATTTGAAAACGTTATTTTCTCTAATATAATCTTGAGAAATAGTCAAATTTTTATCCCATTTCTGAATTTGTTCTGCCGAATATCCCCAATAAGCTTTTGACTTTTTGGTTATTGAAGTTAGAATTTCGTTGTCGGTTATGTTGGCTTTTTGAATTATCATGGATTTGAAAATATGTGAAATTAAAATCAATTAAAACCTTTACAAAACTTGCCTAAACACAATCTTGTCATTTCGACGAAGGAGAAATCTTCGCAAGTAACTCCGCTCCCACAAGCCAATCTTTGTCGAGCTTCTCGTGAAGATTTCTCCTTCGTCGAAATGACAAACTAAACTGATAATTCTTTACTTATTTATAAATCGTAAACTTATTATGACTCAAAGCAAAACCCAAATTCTCATAAATCGCTACATTCTCGACTCGCTTTTTATTTGTCGTTACTTCGATACTTTTTAAATCATTTTTCTCAGCAAAATCTAAAATCTTCATTTATCAATAATCGTCCAATGCCTTGACCACGATATTTTTGACGAATGAAAAACTCCTGAATTTCACCAACCAATCCGCAGTGATGCAAGGAGATTTTGGGTATGAAAGCTTATAAAACCGAAACCTTCTAGTTTGGTTTTCGGCAATTAGATACAGATTTTTTGGATTTGAAATGTTTTCATTAAATATTCGTTTGGAAAACCTCAAAATCTAAAACTTCATTTTCGAGTTCGCAGATTGCTTTGTAGACAAAATCCAAGTCTTGTTTTTCTACTTTTCTGATGTTTACTTTTAGACTCATAACTTTAACTCATATCGGTCAGTTTGACAATCTTATCATCCAAAAACTGAAAGATTGATTTTCCTTTCATCGTTAATTCTTGTCCCGCTTTTAATCCGTTTGGGAAATCTATCGCTAAAACAGCATAATAATTTATGTCGATTATCGCTGTAATTTCATCTTGTATGAATGATATAATGGTTTGTTTTCTTGCCGAAAAATATTCTTTGGCTTTTTCGGCTTGAGCTTTAAATTCTTTTATTCCATCTCAAAGTCATAGTTGGTTTCGCCATTTTGAATGTTTTCAAAGACAATAGATTCGTCAAAATCTGCAATCATTTTTTCAATATCAAACTGATTATATCCTTCGATATAATTTTGGATTATTTTTTCTTTGTCTGTCATATTTTATTATTTTTTGCATGAATTTTATATCAATTTAAACTGACGTCCATTCTAAAGTTATAAACTTATCACAATTGTCTCTCATATCTTCAGCCCAATCAACCAGTATTGCCGCACCTCCATTTTTAATTTCATTTCTAACTATATCGTAGTTTTCTTTTGCATCATCAGGTCCTAATCCCGCTAATTCAAAAACGATATATTTTGTTTTAGA
>NZ_DHEI01000017.1:18159-21318 GCF_002399805.1 Flavobacterium sp. UBA4854 | reverse complement strand
ATCCATGGAATTTCATAAATTTTTTGGATAAATTCACTTTCTAGATTTGCTCTTTTCTTTAAATATTCGCCAACTCTTATCGGAAAAAACAAACTTCTAAATTTTGATTCTCTAAAATAATCTACATAAGTCAACGACTTATTTACAATCACATTTTCATTTTTTATTTTTCCAGTAAAAATATTAACCAATTCTGTTTTTATGCCTTGAAAATGAGGTCCTCCATATAAATACAAAATAACTAACTCTCCTTCTCTTAGCTCAAATGGCGGTATAAAATACTCATTCGTTCTTATTCCTTTACTTTCTATTAGTAGTTCTTTCATTTTATCTTTATAAATGTTCATTCAAACCTAGACATTCAAATTTTTGATTTTGATCTTTAAGTACATAACTGCTTATAAATTCCCATAAACCACAATATAATCTGCATAAGACAACTTATCATTTAGCCAATTAATAAGTTTTTTTAAAAACATTTTCACTTTTTCATCATCAGTCTCAATCTGGTTTATTTTTTTGACGATTTCTTTACAGGTTTTGTTGTCAAAAAAATTATCCCCTAAAACATCAAATTCATCTTCAATTAAATTATTCCAAGGATTTTGTATTGGATAAACTGACTTAAAAGCTTCTATAACAATATTAAAATCCTCTGTTTGAATAAAAACTTCATTTCTTTTTTCAGTTCTATAAAACTCTCCTTCTGCATTTTCTGGCCATAAAATAAAACCGATTTTTGAAACTGGATTATTTCCTGTAGCTATAACAACTAGTTTTTGATTAATTCTTTCAATCGTTTTTGCTACATCATAATTGCAAATTTGATATTCTTTTCGTGCAGTTTCTTCATCACATTCAGTTTTTTCACAAATTTCCTTAATGTTTTCATTATGAAAATCTTGTTCAGAAAGTACAACATCACCATTATTCTTCTTTAAAAGCCGAATTGCTTCGTTTAAAGGAATCGAAATTTTAGTTCTTAATATTTTTACACTTTCATTCATACTTCGTTACAAATATTCATTCAATCCAAGTCTTTCAAATTTCTGTTTGTATTTTTGAATATATTGACTCCACTCTTCTTGATTTTTATAAACAGAAAAAGCATATTCAACGGTTTCTTTACTAAAATGATTTGCAAAAATGTTGTCCAAATATTCAATTCCCGAATCGATTACTTGTTTTAAAACCTGTAGTTTATCAATTCCAGTTGTTTTGCAAGCTTTATCCAGCCAAAGTCCTTTTCCAATTTTTACATATTCTATAAGAAGATTTTCGGTTATAAATTGAGGAGGAACATCGTTAATGTCTGGCTGATGTTTTCCGTTTTTAAAAACTAACAAAATCAATTCTTCCGAATAATAATCTTCTAGAATTAATCTCAACATTGTACCATTTTCTGCGGCTTTAAAAGAAAGTTCTTTGGTGATAAATTCATCAGGAATTACTTGAATTGCAAAACCATCTTTACTGACTAATTTTTCGCAAAGCTCAGGAGTTATTAAATCTTGATCGATAAAAGGCAAAGCATGAAATGTGTTACTTAATGCCAAATTGCAAAGTTCTTCGGTTTTAAATTCTTTCGGAACCAATTTAAGATCTCTGTAATTTGCCAAAACGCGATCACGCCAATATTCATAAGTTTTAGCTGGCGGATTATTTCGTTTTAAAACCAATTCGCCTCTTGCCAAATCTCGTTCTAATTCTTCAAAAGTTTCAATTAACGGATTATCGAGTAATTTTCGAAGTTCATTTGAGATAATTTCTTCGTCGGTTTCATCGTCATATTCGCATTCATTTTTTGGGTCAATTTCATCTCTATCATTATAATAAAACAAGTCTATTTTCTTTTGGGCAAATGCTGTATTATGATCGTTAACAATAAAAACTGGAGAATTTACAGAACCCAAACAATTAAAACTTCCATGATTGTAATACGTCATCACGACTTCTTTTGCTGTAACATTTCCTTTTATTTCAACATTTGCACCGCCAAGCAAAAGACTTTGGCAATTTACGCTTCCGCTAATGAAAACATACGGACCATAATCGCCTTCGGCATTAATAATTGAACCGCTAACAGAAAGATTTCCGTTTATAAAAACGCCTTCAATTCTTATTTCTTCGATCTTTTTAGCTGGAAGATTTAGCAATTTGGCAAGCCATTTTTTCTCTTTATCTTCATAAAGATCTAAATAAAAATTTCCTTCAAAATTGACATCTTCTTCTGCTGTTAGAAAAAAATCCTCGTCTTCCCATTCATCAAAATAATCGAACTTTTCATCTTCAATTAAAAAAGGATATTTGGCTTTGATTTCGGCTATTGTTGTTAATTTAAAATTCGAAGTCTGCATTTTATTGGTATTAATCGAAGTGATTTTTTGAATATCAAGATTACGTAATTCTAAATTCAAAACCAATTCGATAGTCAGAAAAATTGTATTTTTACTCCACAAAAAAGAACTTGCAACTGCAAACTTGTTTTCTGCATAAACCAAAAATGTAAAAGAATTTTAAATATCTTTGAATCATGAGCACAGCAATAAAACCAAAACATATCGGTAGAAACATTAGCCGAATTAGAGAACTGAGAGATATGAAACAGGAAGCGCTTGCGATTGCACTTGGTGTTAGTCAGCAATCTATTTCTAATCTTGAAGGAAGTGAAAACGTTGATGACGAAAAACTAAGCAGAGTTGCAGAAGCTTTGGGAGTTACACCTGAAGCAATAAAAAACTTTTCTGAAGATGCTGTTTTTAATATTATTGGGAATACTTTCGAAATAGAAAACAATACTGGTTCTTCTGTAATAAGTCATGGATGTACTTTTAATCCGATTGATAAACTTATTGAAACTTTTGAAGAGAATAAAAAACTTTACCAGCAGTTAATTCAAGCTGAAAAAGAGAAAGTGGCGCTTTTGGAAAAGTTGCTTGATAAGAAATAAATTCTAAGAAAGATATATTTAGAGAAAAAAACCGAAGCTCAATTCAAGCTTTGGTTTTTTTTATTAATCAAAGTTTGTCATTTCGAGGAACGAGACTCGAGCGATAGCGAATAGGCGAAGCAAATCTTCGTGAGAAACTCCCCTTCGAATATCATCAATCTTTGTCGAGTTACTTGCGAAGATTTCTCCTCCGTCGAAATGACAAGATT
>NZ_DHEI01000017.1:16249-17925 GCF_002399805.1 Flavobacterium sp. UBA4854 | reverse complement strand
TCGAAATGACAAGATTGAGGAAATCTTTTTGCGTTTGAAAAGAAAAAAATCTGCTAAATCTGCTAAATCTGCGTGAAACAAAAATCGCCAACCTTTGTGGAATTTCGAGTGCGATCTCTCCTCCGTCGAGATGACAAAACTATGCGTGCAAATCTTTGTATAGCTACTTGTGGAGATTTCTCGTTCCTCGAAATGACAAGATTGAGTAAATCTTTGCGGGCATTGCGTAAACCTTAGCGTACTTTGCGGTTAAAAAACTTCATGCCTTAGCGCCTTCGTAGCAAAAACAATAAATAAGAAAACTTTAATAAATCTATTATACGCCACTTCTTCAAAAATCATTAATTTTGAAATTCGAAGTTCAAAAACGAAATAATTATGAAATATCATCAAATAAACAGCGCTCTTTTTGTAAAAAACCGCAAAAAGTTCATGGCAGAAATGAAACCAAATTCAGTTGCCGTGTTCAATTCAAATGACATTTACCCAGTTAGTGCCGATAGTACTTTACCTTTTGCCCAACACAGAGATATTTTTTATCTAAGTGGTGTTGACCAAGAAGAAAGTGTATTGCTTTTGTTTCCAGATGCGCCTTATGAGCACCAAAGAGAAATGCTTTTCTTGAGAGAAACCAATGATCATATCGCAGTTTGGGAAGGCGAAAAATTGACTAAAGAACGTGCTTTTCAGGTTTCTGGAATTAGAACGGTTTATTGGTTACAGGATTTTCATAAAGTTTTGAACGAAATGATGACGTATGCCGATACGATGTACATCAATACCAACGAACATTATCGTGCGACTGTTGAAACAGAAACTCGCGAAGCTCGTTTTGTAAAATGGTGGAAAGAACGTTATCCAGCACACAATGTTGCAAAAAGCAACCCAATTTTACAAAGACTTCGTTCTATAAAAGAAAGCGAAGAAATCGATTTGATTCAGCACGCTTGTGATATTACAGAAAAAGGTTTCCGCAGATTATTAGGATTTGTGAAACCTAATGTTACAGAATACGAAATCGAAGCTGAATTGGCTCACGAATTCATCCGTAACCGTTCTAAAGGTTTTGCTTATACGCCAATTATTGCTTCTGGAAACAACGCGAATGTTTTACATTATATCGAAAACAATCAGCAATGTAAAGAAGGAGATTTAATTTTGTTAGATGTTGCGGCTGAATATGCTAATTATTCAAGTGATATGACAAGAACGATTCCAGTTTCGGGACGTTTTACAGATCGTCAGAAAGCAGTTTACAATGCGGTTTTGAAAGTTAAAAATGAAGCAACAAAAATGCTTACTCCAGGAACGCTTTGGAAACAATATCATGTTGAAGTTGGTAAAATCATGACTTCTGAATTGCTTGGTTTAGGATTAATTGACAAAGCCGATGTTCAGAACGAAAATCCAGAATGGCCTGCTTACAAAAAATACTTCATGCATGGAACGTCTCACCACTTAGGACTTGACACTCATGATTACGGATTGCTTCATGAACCAATGAAAGCGAATATGGTTTTTACGGTTGAACCAGGAATTTATATTCCATCAGAAAAATTCGGAATTCGTTTAGAAGATAACGTTGTGGTTCAGGAAAAAGGAGAACCTTTTAACTTGATGCGCAACATTCCGCTTGAAGCTGACGAGATTGAAACGTTGATGAATGAATAGATAAA
>NZ_DHEI01000017.1:10347-16083 GCF_002399805.1 Flavobacterium sp. UBA4854 | reverse complement strand
TTAATTATCCGATTTTTGAAATCTGAAGGTCTAATTGAAATTTGCCATCAGCTTCGTTTCCGTTAATTAGTTCGAAAAGTTCTAATGCTCTTCTTGCATTTTTCTCTTCTTCTCTTTGCTCAGCTACATACCACATCATAAAATCTTCTGTAGCGTAGTCATTCTCAGCTCTACATTTTGCGATTACTTTATTGATTGCTTGAGTAACTGCAATTTCGTTTTGTAAAGCAATTTCGAATACTTCTCTAAAAGAAGCAAATTCTTGCTGTACTTCTGGAACAGATGGCGTAACTGCAATTCCTCCCATGTCTGTAATATATTTGAAAACTTTTAGAAAATGCTCTCTTTCTTCTTCGGCTTGCTTGTATAAGTAAGATGCTGTATTTGCGTAACCGTTTCTATCTAACCACGCAGCCATAGCTAAATATTTATTAGAAGCGTCGCTTTCTATTTTTGCCTGTAAGTTCAATATATTTTCGATTCCTTCAACTAATGAAGTACTTGTTCTTAGTAAATCTTTCATAACCTTAAATTTTTATACGTGTAAAATTACAAAAATTAAAGGAGGCATCTGTAACTGCTTGAAAATTTGGATTTAATCTAAGTAAGAATCTAAATAAGCTCTACATTAACAATATTGCAAAGCATAGAATGCAATGTAAGGGTAAATTTTGTTCCGTTAAGTAAATCTCTCAACTGCACTATTTCGCAGATAGTAAGATTTCTAGAGAAATTTCTTTTGGTAGTTTCGATCAACTGAGCGTCTGACTGGTCAGATAAGTCATAAAGCATGTTAAGAATATCAACGCTATTAACCTTTCTTTGAAAAATCAAAAAATCCTGAATTTTATAACTTGACACTGTATCAACAAAATTGATGATTATACTGTTGGTCAAATCACATTGGTAACTGTATCCTTTTTCGGTTTCAAATAATACTTTGGTAGTCAAATCGCTAACTAATGCCATTCTGATAAAATTATAACGATGCAAAAATATAGAATTTCAGTCAATTAAACACGTAATTAAGACTAATTTAAAATAACAAAGTGGGTTTATCCTTTTAAAAACATCTCAAAAAGGCAAAAACTCATTTATTTTAAAACCAAAATCCGATTAATTCCTTAAAAAAATCAAAAGCAAATCTTGCGAGCTGCCCAGAACAAATAATCTAAAAAATAGCCCTTTCAAAATCTGAAGAACAAATCGTGTTTGAAAACACTGACGAAAACAAAAAGCCTCAAATCCAGACTTCAGCCGAAAAGGTTTCACAAGCTAGAAGAAATAGCTTCATTAATACATTAAAAACCCAAATAAAAAGAGCTCCGTTTCTTTGAGAAAATCAAAGAAGTCTACTCATTTAAATCTTATTTTATATTTCTTATGCCTAAGAAAATAGCTATTTTTGCAATATAAAATCTCTGTTTTGAATTATACCCTTTATAAAAATACTAAAATCTCCTATACCGATTCGGGAAAAGGAAAAGCAATCGTTTTACTTCACGGATTTCTTGAAAACAAAAAAATGTGGACAGAATACATTGATCTGTTTTCAGAAAAATATCGCGTTATAGCAATCGACTTATTAGGTCATGGCGAATCTGATTGTTTAGGATATATTCATAAAATGGAAGATAATGCCAGTGCTGTAAATGAAGTTCTGGAACATTTGAATATTGAAAAAACTACAATCGTAGGACATTCTATGGGTGGCTATGTTGGTTTGGCTTTCGCCGAATTATATCCAGAAAAAATTCAGAAATTAGTTTTACTAAATTCTACTTCTAAAGAAGACAGCGAAGAAAGAAAAATAAATAGAACCCGCGCTATTAAAGCTGTAAAGCAAAACTATGTGGGTTTTGTAAGTTTAGCAATAGCAAATCTGTTTAGCGAAAACAACAGAATTCGATTAGCAGAAGAAATCGAGAAGGTAAAAACAGAAGCTTTGAAAACGCCTTTACAAGGAATTATTGCTTCGCAAGAAGGAATGAAAATTAGAAAAGACCGAGAAGAATTGGTCCATAAAAATTTGTTTCCTATTTTATTTATACTAGGCAAAAAAGACCCTGTTTTAAATTACGAAGAAAGTCTTTCTCAAATTGAAGATACTACAGCCGAATTGGTTTCTTTTGAAGATGGGCATATGAGCCAAATTGAAAATAAAGAAGCTCTAAAAACTGTTTTATTAGATTTCTTTGAATAAAAACCGAAACTATCAAAATCAAAAAAGGCCATTTCTAACCTAGGGTTGAAATAGCCTTTTTCTCATTCTTGGGGGCAAAATATCGTTATAACTTTGAAGTAATGTCTTTCTTGTATTTAGATAAAGTCGCTCTTGTTAAACCAAGATTTGCTTTAGTAGAATCTACTGCTAAGTAGATAAAGTATCTTCCATCTTCAGAAACATCAATAATGTGAATCTGATCTGTAAGGGTAATTAAAATATCATTAATTTTTTGATTTAATCCTAAGGCTCTAAGTGCATTTAATTTAGCTTTTACAACTTCTAAATTATATGCCGAAGCCAATTCTGGATCAAAATCAGATTTTACTGTTAGAGAGCAATAGGACATTCCTGTTTCAACTTCTGTAACCGAAACAGCAATAAATCCGTTAATATTTTCTTTTAAATCGTTTTGAAAATTTTGTAAAAAATCTGACATGTGTATTAAAATATTTGGTTTTTAAATTAGTTGTTAAAAATAGAATCCATTTTTCTTAGCAATAATCCCATTTTACTTAAATCTTTAGAAAGCAACGCGATGCAATTATCATCTTGATTTTTGCTTGCTACAACAATTCCGTCGTTATTTTTAATCATAACTTGCTTAAGATCTCCATTGTTAACGTCTTCAGACATTTCAAGGCACATCTTTAAAATCATTCCGATCATTGCTGCAACATTCCCGTCATATTCTAAATTAACAGACTCGTTTAAGACGCCATCAATATTAAAACTCAGTCCAGACTCTGCGCCAGTCTCTTCTACTAGTGTTTGTAAATCAATCATATTCTTTTATTTGTCATGTTTTTGGAAGCGCCAAAGATATTTTAATATTAGCAATTGTAAGCTAAACACTTGTTAAAAAAAGATGCAGTATAACGTACTGACGCACTTTTATTTATCACTTAATTAATGTCGTTTTTTTGCAAAAAATCTGCAAAAAATCTTAACATAAAAAGTAAATAATACTAAAAACGTAACATTTTACTTAACAAAACTCATTTCTAAAATTAACATTTGCAGATTGTTGCATTTGACAAAAGTTTTTATACAGCTTTGCAAAAAAATTTTATCAAAATGAAAACTGTTGACGAATTACGCTTTGATTTAAATGTAAAACTGGAGAAGTTTAGAAGATTTCGTATTGAAAACGGACACATTAACAACACGACTTCTGAAGAAAAATCTAAGAAAGGTTTCTTCAAAAAAATATTCAGCTAAAAGCATCAAAAAAAGCCGAATTTGTTTGAAACAAATTCGGCTTTTTAATTGGTTATATGCGACTTAACTGCATTTAAAATTTTGAAAGCAGCTTTATTTCATATGATACTTCGTTTATTCCAAGTGACAATAACCATATCTTTTACATAAGATTTTTCTTTAAATTGCATTCATTGGAATTCCATTTCTTTTTAAAGACAAATCAATAAAAAATCACTAAAAAACTTAGGTTTTAATTGATTAAAAAATTATCCATCTTATCCAAAAAAACACTCTTTCTTTCAAAATACCCCTTTCTAGCTTTTTGATTTTAAAGAAATTTGAACATAATAAACAAATATTAACTTCCGCTTTTGTTTATCGCCTCATTAAAAAAAGCACACAAAAAGGAACACCACTCAAAATAAACTAATTACATCAAAAAAACAACTTGTAAAATTAACCGATTTCAAAGTATTGCATTTTAAAAAAGCAGACTTATATTTTTTCTTCAAAAGGAATATTAATATCAAAAATCTCCGCTAACAAATTGGCTATTTCTTCCAGATAAGAATTTAAGATTTGAGGCGTCACTATGACATCTAGATCTTTTTCTTCTTTAAAACCAAAAGGCAAAAATCCTGATTTTAGGTTTTTGAATGAAATAATTCCAACTTCTATCGGAAGTCCGCCCGCTTCTTTTTCAAACATGAAAGCATAAGCCAAAACCTGAATAATTTTATCGTTTTTAATCTCCTGCGTTAATCCGTTCCAAGTTTTCAATACAACACTAGCCTTTTCTACTTTTCCAGTCTTATAATCAATAATTCGAATTTTGCCATCTCGACGCTCTATACGGTCGACATTTCCTTTAATTAAAACAGGAAATGGTAATTTTGGATGGACAAACTCACGTTCAAAAGTTTGTTCTAAAGCGACAATCTGAATCGCTTCATTATTTTTAACCGATTCCAATTCCATTTTCAAGAAATTAGAGACGTTTCGTTTTGCCACTTCAAAAGCCAAAAGATTACGTCCTTTCTTAATTTCTCCTTCTTTATAAACCAACTTAAATTGCTTAAGAACTTCGTCATCCAGCAACTTAAAGCAATTTGAAAGATCATTCTCAGAAATAAACTTCCCTATAAAAGGTTCGTACAATGCTTTTAAAGTCTCATGAATAATAGTCCCTAAAGTATTCAACGCAATGTTTTCTTCAACTTCTTCAACTTCACGAATTCTTAATATCTTCTGAAAATAAAATTCAATTGGATTCCGAATATAACTAGTCAAAGCCGACGGAGAAAATCCATTAACAGCAATTTCTTTCAAACGCTCCATCACCAAATCAGACTTTGGGACAGAAATAGGCTCATAAGCTGTATTTGGGAGATCCGGATTATAAATATCAAACGTAATATTATGCTGTGCTTTTTTTTCGACTTCTAATTGCGTTATAAAACGGCTTCGCTCTCCCGCATCCAATCCGTCATTTTCCGTATTATAAATCAAATAGATATTTTTAGCCCTTTGCAATAAATGATAAAAGTGATAGGTGTAAATCGCATCTTTTTCTTTAAAAGTCGGAAGCCCAAGCTCTCTTTTTACATCATAAGGAATAAATGAATTCTGCGATTTTCCAGCTGGAAATTTACCTTCATTCATAGAAGTTATAATTACCGTCTCAAAGTCCAAAACACGGCTTTCTAAAACTCCCATAATCTGCAAACCACGCAACGGTTCACCTTCAAAAGACACTTCTGCCAAATCTATAATTTGCTTATAAATTGAATGAAGCGTATCAATATTATCAATATGATGATGTTTAGAATAGTAATTTATAAGTTTATTAATTACTTTAAAAACTCCGTAGACAAAGGCTTTCGCAATTTTTTCTTCTTCGTTATCATTACTAAAATGATCTTTTATTGCAATTAATAAAGCAGAAATGTTTTTTAAAACCGCAACAGAACCATTTATCCATTTTTCAAACAACAAATCAAAGAAACTCGAAGGCTCAGGATGAAGCTCTAAAATTTTCTGATGGGTAATAAAAGTATAATTGTTTTCTTTAATAATTCTTACTAATCTATGCGCATTTGCATAAGGTTCAACCAACGGATGAGTTAAAATATCAAGCACATCTTTATAATAAAAAACATAACTGCCGCCTTTTCGAGAAAGGGCATTGGTATGCATTTTAAATAATTTGGCAACAAAAATCTGCGACGGATTGTTCTTTCCAGAATATCCCATTGTAATATTTAAAGCCCCAACAGATGAGGGAAGCGAATACAAAACAGGAACCAATA
>NZ_DHEI01000017.1:9843-10148 GCF_002399805.1 Flavobacterium sp. UBA4854 | reverse complement strand
TGCCCAATTGTTTTTGGAGTTCCGATAACTTGAATATTTTTTGACTGTGAAAAATCATCCACAATCCATTCAAAAATATTTGACTTATAATGTTTCCAACTTTCTTTAAAACGTCTCAAAAAAAGCCCAGCATCATGATATGGATCATTAAGAAAAGCTTGATCAGCATCCCAATAAATTCGGGCTTGATCTAAAGCTAATAAATGCTGTACGATTTTTTCTTCTGCTGCATTTAAAGCATTGAAACCCGCAAAAATAAAAGTACGTTTTCCAATAGTGTTCGAAAAATGATTGAGATTATTTAC
>NZ_DHEI01000017.1:5745-9665 GCF_002399805.1 Flavobacterium sp. UBA4854 | reverse complement strand
TAGTACAACGGAAGTAACTTCCAAAAATCAATATAATTTTCAAGAAGTTTTGTTTTTTGATCTACTTCTAACCCCCACCTTTTTATATCTTCAATATCTTTTAAATAAGACAGAACATGCGATGGATCTAAAAGATAGCGATCAATTTCATTAAAATCTTGCAAAAGGGTCTTTGCCCAGTTTGCAAACAGCTCAAAAGATTGCTGATGCTTCTGCTCTGTAATTGATAAATAAACTTCATAAAACTCAAACAACAGCTCTATCGAATCAACTGAACGTATTGAAGCTACATTTTGAACAAAATCTTCAATACTTGTAATCTCTGGAGCAATAATAGTCTTCGAAGTCTCTTTTTTAAGAGCTTCAATCAAAAAAACTTTTGCTCTTTTATTCGGAAGTATTATTGTTATTTCAGAGAGTTTCTCTGCAAAGTCCTGAATTACAACAGAGGCAATTTTTTGAAGAAAAGAAGTATTTACCATAGGATAAAAATAAAAAAAGCCATTCAATTAAGAATGGCTTTTCATGTTTATTTAGAAAACTAATTATAGTTTACCTTGGTATTTAGAACCAATGTGTCTAATTTCAGTTCTTCTGTTTTGTGCTTTACCTGCAGCAGTTTTGTTACTTGCAACTGGTTGGCTAGAACCAAATCCTTTAGCTTCTAAGTTTTCTGGGTTAACACCTCTTTCAACTAAAGCGTTTAATACAGCGTTAGCTCTATCTTCAGAAAGTTTTTGGTTAACTTTAGCAGAACCTGTACTATCTGTGTGTCCTTCGATAGAGAATTTCGCGTTTGGATAGTTTTTAAGGATTTCTTTAATAGCATCTAATCTAGCTGGAGTTTCTTTGTCACCAGTTTTGAAAGTAGCTTTTCCTGAGTTGAAGTAGATTGCTCTAGCTTGAACTTTAAGATCTTCTAATGCAGCAGAAGTTACTTCTGGACATCCTCTGTTACTTGCAGGACCTGGAACTGTAGGACAGTCATCATCTTTATCAGCAACACCGTCTTTATCAGCATCTAAGAATGGGCAACCACCGTTTTCTTTAGGACCAGCAACTGTAGGACATTTATCGTCTTTATCAGCGATTCCGTCACCGTCAGTATCAGGACAACCTTTTAAAGCAGCTAAACCAGCAACATCTGGACAAGCGTCATCTTTATCAGCAATTCCGTCTCCATCTGTATCAGGACATCCGTTTAATGCAGCTAAACCAAATACATCTGGACAAGCGTCAGAAGCATCAACGATTCCGTCACCGTCAGTATCAGGACATCCGTTGAATTGTTTTAAACCAGCAACATCTGGACAAGCATCGTCTTTGTCATAGATTCCGTCTCCGTCAGTATCTTTACCTCCGAATTTGAAAACTAAACCTGCAGTGTGTTGGAAGTGAGATGGAGCATCTGGAGTTCCAGAAGCATCTTCTCTATCCCCACTCACTGACCATTTGTATCTTGTAGCTAATTCAAGACCAATAGCATCAGTAAACCAGAAAGTAACACCAGCACCTGGGTTAACAGTTCCATAGCTGCTATCTCCGAAGAAAGTATAACCACCACCAACAGATAACGAAGGATCAATCACTTTAGATTTGATTAATTCTTGGAAGCTATATTTGATAGTAGCATCAATTCCGTAGTACATCAAGTCTCCTGGATTTACTACTACATTCCCTCTACCATCTGCATTAGGATTAGCACGATCAAGGATAACATATTTATCAATTTTGTTTACAGATCCTTGTAAACCAACTGAGAAACCGCTACCTACATATCTAGACACACCAATGTAAGATAAAGAAGGTAAAATGTTCCAGTTGTCTTTAACAGCGAATGGCTGAGAAAAGTGTTGGTCAAAGAAACCATGACCAGAACCTGAACTTGTTCTAGTATCCACAGCATTAACTCCGAAAGAGATCGCCCATGGATTGTTACTGTCTTGCGCTTGAGCATTTAAACCCATCGCCATCAATACAGCAACTAAAAGTTTGTTAAGATGTTTCATACTTAATTTTTTTAATTACAATTTAGTTAATTACAAGCAAAAGTAACACCAAATTTTTTAAATACAAAATGAAATGTTAAAAAAAACCTACAAAAATTTAACAGAAGTGGTAATTATATAACTTTTAACATTTTACCGACAACTGTGAAGGCATTTATAGCTTTGTCCAAATGTTCTTTTTCATGCGCCGCAGATAGCTGCACTCGTATTCTAGCCTTATCTTTCGGAACCACTGGAAAGAAAAATCCAATAACATAAATTCCTTGTTTTAAAAGTTCGTTTGCCATTGTCTGAGATAATTTTGCATCGTATAACATAACTGGAACAATTGCAGAATCGCCATCAATTATATCGAAGCCTGCTTTTTTCATACCTTCTTTAAAATAGTTGGTATTCCATTCTAATTTATCACGAAGTGTTGTGTCTTTTTCTAATAATTCAAATACTTTTATTGAAGCCCCAACAATTGCAGGCGCCAATGAATTTGAAAATAAGTAAGGTCGAGATCTCTGACGTAATAACTCAATAATCTCTTTTTTCGCAGTAGTATATCCTCCCATTGCTCCACCCAAAGCTTTTCCAAGAGTTCCTGTTATAATATCTACCCTTCCCATTACTCCTTTTGCTTCAAGAGTTCCTTTTCCAGTTGCTCCAATAAAACCAGCAGCATGACATTCATCTACCATTACCATTGCATCGTATTTATCAGCAAGATCACAGATTTTGTCTAGTGGCGCCACTAATCCGTCCATAGAAAAAACTCCGTCAGTAACAATCAATTTAAAACGAGCTCCGGCTTCGTTTGCTTTTATCAACTGCTGCTCCAAGTCTTCCATATTATTATTTTCATAACGATATCTAGCCGCTTTACATAAACGAACACCATCTATAATAGAAGCGTGATTTAAGCTATCTGAAATAATTGCATCATTCTCTCCCAACAAAGGCTCAAAAACACCTCCGTTTGCATCAAAGGCTGCAGCATATAATATAGTATCTTCTGTACCATAAAAATCAGCAATCTTTTTCTCTAATGTTTTATGAATATCTTGTGTACCGCAAATAAATCGAACAGATGACATTCCGAAACCATGTGTATCCATTGCATCTTTTGCTGCTTGCACCACTTCTGGATGCGATGAAAGTCCTAAATAATTATTAGCGCAAAAGTTCAACACTGTTTCCCCTGTTGAAATTGTGATTTCTGCGCCTTGAGGAGAAGTAATAATACGCTCCTTTTTAAAGATTCCATTTTCTTCAATTGTCTGCAATTCTTTTTGCAGATGTTCTTTTATTTTACCGTACATTTTTTATTTATTTAAAACGTTAAATATTAACAGCTTAACCAAAATTAAGCTTCGCTTTTTCTTTAACATCTGATTAATTTTTTCACAAATTTACTACCTCAATTTCTGTCCCAATATACACCAAAGCCTTTTTCAAAACTGCATATCCTAAATCTTCAATTGCATCTTGATATTCCTGAATCTGCTGTTGATATTTTGCATTTACAGCACCTGTTTTATAATCTAACAAATAAGCTTGTTTATTTTCTAAAAAGACAACTCGATCCGGCTTTAAAATTCTTCCCTCTTTTTGAACAATCGTCTGCTCATTCAAAACCGTATCTTTTCCGTCAAAACAAACATTTAGTTCTGGATGATTCACAATTTCTCTCAAAGTTTGCAATACTTGATCTACTTGATCGTAAGTTATCAAACCGTTTTCAATAGCTTTAGTTACTGCCAAATCAACATCTGTTTTATCTTTAACAAAAGCCAAAATTTCATGAACAATGTTTCCGTACGAAATAGCTTCCTGCTGATGCGTTCCCCACATTAAAGCTTCGCGTTGTGCAATTTTAATATTTTTCGGATTTAAAACCTCCCTTACAACAGGAATCGATTTAAC
>NZ_DHEI01000017.1:0-5432 GCF_002399805.1 Flavobacterium sp. UBA4854 | reverse complement strand
ACATTTATATTATCTAAAAGCTCTTCTTGTTTTTTCAAATTAAAAACTGCCGAGGCACTTTCTCCAAAACTTTCAACCGCACTGCTATTATCAACCAAGGCTTTTGGAACTCCTAAATCTATTTCTTCAGTATCAAGCCACAATTTATCTTTTGGCTTTCGATTATAATCTTCATCTGCAAAAGGCATAATTACAACCGGAAACTCTAATCCTTTAGATTTATGAATCGTCATAATACGAACTGCATTATTTCCTTCTGGAGACGGAATGCTAAATTTATCCGAATTTTTATCCCAGAAAATCAAAAAGTCTGCAACTCCAGATTGATTTCGAATATCTCTTTCTAAAACAATATCCAGAAAAAACTGCACATAAGCATTTCCTTCAGACGGAAGAATAAATTTAGAAATAATGATTTCAACAGCCTCATATAAGGATTTCTTTCGAACATCTTCAAAAGAAAAAGAAACATCAAAAGTCACAAGCCATTCTTCAAATTCTTTTTCAAATCTATGATTCATTCCCAATGCAATGAAATCATGAACCGGCATAGACAAATCTTTTGTTGAAGAAAGAAAATGCAAAAAGTTAGCTTTCGACTCTAAGTCGGCACTATTATTTAAATATCGAAGAAGATGAATTATAAGACGAACTTCTGATGCATTCTGAATCATTAAAGTTTCTGAAGAAAGAAGCGGAACACCTTGCTCGGTCAAATAATTTGCAACCGCAATTCCTTGATCTCTTTTTCTGGTCAGGATTACAATATCTTTATATTCAAAACCCTGCTTAACGACTTCTCTAATCGTATTTAAAGTTGCTAAAACATACAAATCTGATTTCTCTACAACTTCTTCATCATCTATAAATTCATTTTTCTCGGCAATTGGAAGAAAAGAAATATTCACATAACCCCCTTTTTTCGAATTCGTATTTTGGAAGCTGTGATTCTCGTATAAATCCTTATAATCCGCATTTGTAAATTCAGTCGAAATTAATTGGAAGAAAGCATTATTAAATTCAATAACCTCACTATAACTTCTATAATTGGTATCTAAATGCTTCACTTTTTTTTCGTGATGAAAAAAAGCGACTTCTTCTTTACTTAACTCGATAAACTGTTCTGCTTTTCCTCCGCGCCAGCGATAAATTGACTGTTTCGGATCTCCAACAATCATCAAAGTTCCTTTGTTACCATAATCATCCAAACCAGAAAGTGAATTATCAATAAGCGGAATCAAGTTCTGCCATTGCATTTCTGATGTATCTTGAAATTCATCAATAAAGAAATTGCGATAACGCTCACCTAAACGTTCATAGATAAAAGGCGCTGGCTGATTCTGAATTTCGCGATGAATAATCGCATTGAATTCTGAAATCGATAAAACATTTTGTTCCGACTGAATTTTAGCAAGTTCATTACTCACCGTATTCAGTAAAGAAAGCGGAGTTATGTTTTTTAAGAAAGCCTTATAAAAATCTCTTTTTTCGAAATTTTGATAAACCTCTTTTAATATCTGAAGCAATTCTGGAATAATATTTTCAATTAACGCTCGGTCTTTTGCCGTTTTGTTAATTGCAATATCATCAAACTCATGAAAGGTTTTATTTTTTGGATTGAATTTTCCGCTTCGAATACTTTCTAAATGATTTGGAAAAGTTCCTCTTGAAAATGATTTTGGATCAATTCCGTTTTTATCAATTAATTCAATTGCTTTTGTTGCAAGACCTTCGTTAGTTTCTTCAAGTTCTTTGCAAAGCGCCTGCATTTTCTTTTTAATCTCAACAAATTCTCCAATTGTTTTATCTTGAAAATGCAAAATTTCATTTCTATTGTTTTCATTCAAAACCAATCTTCCCGTATCGAGAATTTCCCGAGAAACATCCCAACTTTTGTCATCATCGGTTTTTTCCATTGTAAAATCGATAAGCAATTTGGTCAATGTTTCGTCTTCTCCTGCTTGAGCAATAATTGCATCAACAGCCTCAACCAATAAATTTTCGGTATCCAGAGTGACTTCAAAAGTCATCGGAAGATTTAAATCGTGCGCAAAAGCACGAATAACTTTATGGGTAAATTTATCAATGGTAGAAATATCAAAAGCTGCATAATTATGAATTAAGTGCTTAATGATCTGCTGCGATTTGGTTTTAATTTTAATGATTGAAAGCCCTGTATCCCGCGACAAATCTTCCATCAAATCAGCCGCTTTTGGAGACGGATCGTCTTTTGCAAATTCAGACAAATTTCCAACAATACGGCTTTTCATTTCATGAACCGCTTTGTTGGTAAAAGTAATTGCTAAAATATTTCGATATGCATCGTTTTTTGGAGAAGAAAGAATAATCTTTAAATATTCTTTAACCAAAGTATACGTCTTTCCTGATCCTGCAGAAGCATCATAAATAGAAAAAGACGGACTTTGCATAGTTTTGATTTTTTATATCGTAAAAATAGCACTTCTAGCGCAGTATTAATTAAAAAATCAAATAAAATTGAGAAATCGATAAAATTAGTGTTTTGGAAAAGCTCTTTTGTTGAAAACCAAAAGTATACCTACACCAGTAGAAATTGCCACATCGGCAATATTAAAAATTGCATTGAAGAATGCAAAATGTTTTCCTCCAAATATTGGCAACCAACTTGGAAGCTCCCCTTCCCAAATAGGAAAGTAAAACATATCTACAACCAAACCATGAAACCACGTACCATATGGAGTTGGAGAAAAAATAGTTGC
Source organism: Flavobacterium sp. UBA4854 (assembly GCF_002399805.1). Lineage (NCBI taxonomy): Bacteria > Pseudomonadati > Bacteroidota > Flavobacteriia > Flavobacteriales > Flavobacteriaceae > Flavobacterium > Flavobacterium sp. UBA4854. The sequence goes on along the minus strand of NZ_DHEI01000017.1, from coordinate 2,694 downwards.
TAAGTTATGTGTGCTGTCATCAAAAATAACTCCGTAGAAAACAGAATCGATAATATTTCCAGCCGCTCCTGCGAAGATTAATGCAATAGCTGCTATCAAATAATTTGAATGACGCTTTTTTACTGAATCAGAAAGCCACCATCCAATTCCAACAACAGCAAAGATTCTGAAAACGGTCAAGATTAGTTTTCCGTATTCACCTGGTATTTTTGTACCCCAAGCCATTCCTTCATTTTCAATAAAATGAATTCTAAACCAATCAGCAATTACAACTTCTTCGCCTAAAACAAAATTTGTTTTGACATAAATTTTAGAAAGCTGATCAACAATTAAAACTAAGAATATAAGGAAATACGCTTTTCGTAATGACATTTTATAATTTTTTGATGGGCAAAAATAACAATTTAATCAAAAAAAACGCTCCTAAAGGAGCGTTAATTCTTTTGTAACAAACTAAACAAGTTTATCTGCTAATCTAAACCTGATGAAGTTTACTTTTTTACGGCAGCTTTAGCTGGTGTCTTTGGACTGTCGGAAAAAAATTCTGAAATAGATTTAAATATTCCCTTGCTTTCTTTTCCGGCCGCCAACTTCTTAGCTTCTCCCTTTTTTACATCAGCTTTAAACTTAACGCGCAGTTTTTCAAATTCTTTCATTCTGCGCTCTACATCAGAGTTTACTTCTTTGAATTTCAATACTTTAGCCATAATGTAAGTTTTTTGTAGTAAATAATTTAAATTATTACTGATTTGGTACTACAATGATACATAATTTAATTTATATTTGTTAATAAAAATTAACACTTGTTTAGGTTAAACAGCAATTAATTTTTAAATCCAAATTACCAAACGAACTGAATTTAACATTCATCCCAAAATCCTACAAAATCATGAATGAAATCACAACTACCCTAAATGACTTTCTTGTCAGCACAAAATCTACAGCAGCTTTAATTTTAAATGGGAAAGGCAAACTCATTACCTCACTGAATTTAGACTATGGAGATAGTATCGCCGCAATGAGCGCAGCAATTTTATCTATGAGCGAAAAATTCTTACTCGATTTAGAAAAAGGCTCTTTAAAACAATTGTACTTAAAAAGCGCCGAAGGCGTTATCGTTGGAAACAAAATAAGCGGTTCCAATTTCATTGTTGCTTTTTCTCGAGAAGGAAGCAACCTTGCATTATTGATGCGTTCTACAGAAGAAGTTTCTGCTGAATTAAGCAAAAATTCATTATTGAAATAACAATAAATTCTATTAACAAATAACCCAAATGAACTATGAGCAATGATTTTTTAAACGTGTTTTTAAATGAAATGAAAACAAACGTGAACGGCTTTATCGCTGTAGCAGTAACTGAAATTGAATCTGGATTAAGTTTTGGAAATTTAACTATCGACCCTAGTTTTGACCCTGAACTTGCAGCAGCTTATAACCTAGAGGTTGTAAAAGCTAAACTAAGTGCTGTAAAAGCATTAAACTTAAACCAGGATATCGAAGATATTTTGATTACACTTTCTAATCAAATTCATATTATCGACATTTCTCCAAACAAAAAGTTCATGATTTACTTGGCCGCAGATGCTTCAAAAGCTAATCTAGGTATGACAAGAGCTATTTTAAGAAAACACAAAGCTGACGTTGAAAAAAACCTAGCATAATTTTCTTAAATTTTTATCTATTACAAACCGTCTTAATTCAAGACGGTTTTTTTTATAGCTTATAACAAACGAAAGTAAAACAAACAAAATTGTTCTTACAAAAATCAATACCGCATTTTTAATTTTATTTTGATTAATTATAAACAATTTCTTTCAAAGTACAAATTCGCCAGTGAATTAGCTCATAGTTAAACATTAAACAAAAAAAGCGCCCCATAAAGGAGCGCTTTTTTTATTACATATTTCTACGTAATCTTATCGTTGCAAGTTTTTAGCTTCGATACTCATTGTAGCATGAGGAACGATTTTAAGCCTTTCTTTGCTAATTAATTTACCTGTTACTTTGCAGATACCGTAAGTTTTATTTTCTACACGGAATAAAGCATTTTTTAAGTCACGAATGAATTTCTCTTGTCTGATAGCCAACTGAGAGTTTGCTTCTTTAGACATGGTCTCACTTCCTTCTTCAAAAGCTTTAAAAGTTGGAGAAGTATCGTCAGTTCCGTTATTCAAATCGTTCATATAGGCACTTTTGATCAAATCAAGATCTTCTTGTGCTTTTTTAATTTTTGCTTGGATTATTTCTTTGAACTCTGCTAAATCTGCGTCTGAGTATCTAATAATTTCATCTATCATTTTCTACTATTTTGAAATTAATATAATGGTTCTAATGTCATCAAACTCAATTTCTGTGCCGTTTTCTAAAACGTCAGCAAAAACTAGTTCGTCTGTTAATGTTTCAGACTTAATATAGTCTTCATTTTTTGAAACTGCATCTTCTAAAATACCGTCTCGTTTTATTTGAACTTTAATCTTATCCGTAACCTCAAATCCTGAGTCTTTACGAATGTTTTGTATTCTATTAACTAATTCTCTAGCGATACCTTCATTTTTTAATTCTTCGGTAAGAGTAATATCAAGCGCAACTGTTATTCCGTTTGAATTAGCAACCAACCATCCTTCGATATCTTGCGATGTAATTTCCACATCTTCTAGTGATAAAGTTACACTATTTCCTGCAATAACAATATC
>NZ_DHEI01000033.1:16952-21770 GCF_002399805.1 Flavobacterium sp. UBA4854 | reverse complement strand
GGAAACAGTTTTACGGTTACGGTTAATTCTCAGCCAACAATTACTACATCAGGAAATTTAACATCAATTTGTCAAAGTGCATCGGCGCAAGTGACTTCGTTATTATATTCTGCAACAACAGGTTCGCCAACGAGTTACTCTATAGACTGGGCGACATTAAATGATCAAGGAAATACATCTTTCTCTTTTAACTCAGGAGGAGGAAATATCAACAATATTAATGTTCCTTTAAATACTCCTGCAGGAACTTATAGCGGGATTATGACAGTTTTTACTTCAAATGGATGTTCAATAACACAAGCAGTTTCTTTAACAGTTTATGATGCTCCAACAATAAGTACAGGGGGAGTCTTTTCTCCTGTTTGTCAAAGTTCATCATCTCAAACTACTACTTTGAGTTATAATTCTACTACAGGATCCCCAATTAGTTACGAGATCGATTGGATTGCCTTAACAGATCAAGGAGCAACACCATTTCCTTTTAGTTCAGGATCGGGTGATATTATAAATGTGAATGTTCCAGCAAACACAGTAGCAGGTACTTACAATGGTGTAATGACTATTACAACATCTAATGGATGTCCGGCAACTCAAGCAGTTTCTTTAACAGTGAATTCGGTTTCAGTTGCACCAACAGCTTCAGCAACACAGCAACCTACCTGTGTAAACAATACGGGTATTATAACGGTTACTTCGCCTGCATCTGGAACAGGATATACTTATAGCATTGACGGAGTCGATTTTAGTAATACTACTGGAATATTTACCGGTTTGTCTTCAGGAATTTACTATGTAAAGGTGAAAAATAGTACATCAAATTGTGAATCTGAAGCAGCCTCTGTTACAATAAATGCTTTTGTTACTAAAGTATGGAATGGAAATACTGATGCCAGTTGGGGAAATCCTGCAAATTGGACACCGACAGGAGTTCCTATTGCTTCTGATTGTGTAGATATCCCAGATGTAGGTATTGATCCTATTATTTCTGGAACCAATGCAAGTTTTTTTGCTAGCAGATTAACAGTTGAAAACAATGGATCTCTAATTGTAGAAGAAACAAATTCAATAACTGTGACCAATGAAGTGACTGTTCTTGGTAACGGAATTTTAATTTTTGAAGACAAATCAAGCTTAGTTCAAGTTGCCGATGTAGCTAATGTTGGCGTTATAACTTATAGAAGAAAAACACCCGTAAGACGATTTGATCTTACTTATTGGTCTTCTCCAGTAACAAGAAATCCAGGTATTACGATGAATGAGTTTTCACCAGAAACATATTTCGACAAATATTTATATTGGACTTCTGATTTTAAATGGGGTACTAATTTGTACGGTACAATGGTAATGAATGCTGGAGAAGGCTACAGTATAAGAGGACCACAATCTTTCAGTACCGTGACAGCAAGTGTTTTTACAGGCGAATTTATTGGAGTGCCAAATAATGGAACAATCCAAGGACCTCCAGCTAGAGCTGAAAAGTATTGTTTTTTTGGGAATCCGTATCCTTCAGCAATTTATGCAGATCAATTTATTCACGATAATGCGGCTAATTTTTACGGTACGTTATATTTTTGGACTCACAATACATCTCCTAGAATTGCTGTGCCAGGAGGCAATACTGCTACTTATTCAAACGATGATTATGCAATTTATAATTTATCTGGAGATACTACAGTTGGCAATTTGAGTGGTACCGGTGCGACATCACCAGGAAATCAAGAACCATTACATGGTTATATTGCTGCAGGACAGGGATTTTTTGCAAAAGCAAGAACAGGGCAAAGTGCTGTTTTTACAAATTCGATGCGAGTACCTAATTCTAATAGCCAGTTTTACAAATCTGCGAAAACCGATGTTGTTGAAAAACATCGTGTATGGCTGAATTTTACAAATACACAAGGAGCTTTTAAACAATTGCTAATTGGATATATAACAGGAGCAACAAATTCGTTTGATTTTAATTATGATGCAGCTACACTGAATGCAAATCCGTATGTTGATTTTTATAGTATTAATGAAGGTAAAAAACTTGCCATTCAAGGGCGTGCGTTACCTTTTGCTGTTACAGATACAATTCCATTAGGATATAAGTCAACCATTGAAGAAGGTGATTTTACAATTGCAATAGATCGTGCCGATGGAGATTTGGCAAATCAAGATATTTATCTTCAAGATAAAGTGACAAACACTATTTACAATCTTAGGTCTGGCGGTTATACGTTTACATCAGCGCCAGGAACTTTTCTAGATCGATTTGTATTGCGTTATACAAATTCAAATGGAGGAAAACCATTAGGAAATGAAGATTTCGAAAATCAAGATCAGCAGATTTTTGTTTCGGTGAAAGATAAAAACATCAAACTCGAGTCTTTCTCGGAGCAAGAGAATCTTCAAGAAGCTACTGTTTATGATACGGGCGGGACATTGTTATATCGTAAAAAACAAATCGGAAATAAAGAATGGGTGATAACAAACTTTCAGTCTGGTCCGCAAGTTCTATTGGTTAAAATAACGTTAGATAGTGGTAAAATAGTGACGAAAAAAATAGTATTTAAATAAAAAAAGCGGTTGAGAATTTTATATCTCAACCGCTTTTTTTTTTATTTGATTAAGCAGTACGCCGTAAATTTTGGTGCGTATTGGTAATTGCTTTTTCATTTTTATAATCAATCCATTTTTGACCTTGAATTTTTCGCATCATAATATCAAAATGGCGCATAATAAAAACATTATAGGCTGCTTTGGACAAATTGAGAATGTTTTTTGGAAATGACCTCAAACTCATAGAAAATCCAGGCGTTAGGTATTTCATATAATGCCAATATCCTTCGGGCATATAAAGCATTTCGCCATGTTTTAGATTAGTGATATAACCTTCGACGTTTTTGAGCGCTGGAAATTTTTCGTAATCAGGATTATCAAAATCTATATCTTCTCTCGAAATTAAAGCATGAGGCACTTTATACATGAATTTTGACTGGTTTGGCGGGAAAATCATGCATTGTTTTTCTCCATGAAAATGAAAATGAAGAATATTTGAATAGTCAATGTCATAATGCATAAAAACTCTTGAATTTTCTCCTCCAAAAAATAGCATTGGCATCTGCTTGACAAGTTTTAAGCCAATATCGGGCCATAAAAAGTCATTTTTTAACGAAGGCACTTCTTTCATTAAATTATAAAGAAAAATACGGTAATTGGTAGGCTTTTCTTCTAATAAGTCGATATAATCACTCATTTTCATTGTGGTATGCGCCTCATTGAATCCGTCTTCGTGATTTACAGGTCTATCATCGTATAAAGGAACGATTGAATCTCCTGCGATTTCTTTCATATAAGATAATTTCCATTTGTTGTAAGCTGGCCAATCTTCGGTCAATTGTTCGATAACAACAGGAATTTGTTTTTTGACATATTGGGAAACAAAATCGTCTCTCGAGATTTTTTTCACCCTTTCGATTTGTTTTAACTTCATTTTTACTAAATAAAAAAATTGCTTATAGCACTGATCTATAAGCAATTTAAAAATATTTTTTGAGACAAATGAACTCTTTTCGCTAATTTTTTGATTTAATCGAATTAGAAATGATTAAATCTGCGGATTTAAAAAAAATTAATCTGCGGCATATTTGTTGCCCCAAATTAGCATCATCATTAAAGTAACAATTACAGAAGAAGCAATTCCTTCAAATAATAGACAAATACAATAAGTTGGTACTGATGGATTTCCTCCAAACATAAAAGTTTCAGATAAAGTTTTTACGTAAGCATCTCCGCCTCGAGCGTAACTATAAACTAATAATCCAAATACACTCATACATACACCAACTACAGAAGTGGTCATTGCAGAAATAGCATTTGATAGAAAATTGGTTTCTCCTTCATGAAGGTTCATTTGCATTGTCCTGTTAACACCGTAGAAGATAAAGAAAACGTTGAGTGTTCTCAAATAAAACAAATTTGCTAGACCTAGCACATTCATTAATAAAAAATAAATGCCAATTCCGAGGAAAATCAAAAACCCGTTGGTAATTTCTTTAGGTAGTTTCATAGTGGTTATTTTTTAGAAGTTAATAGTAAATATTTGAAAAACAGAGTTATATCAAATTTACTAAAAAAATAACTACGATGATTTAAAAACAGTAAAAACTATACGGTCAGATTCTTTAGAGAAGTGTTTATAAAAGCCAAAGAATCGATTTTGTCCTGATTAAGTTGTGCTTTTAATGCATCTAATGAACTAAATTTTTGTTCTTCGCGAATATAATGCAATAAAGAGACTTCAATATTTTGATCGTAAATGTCTTTGTCAAAATTAAATAAATGAACTTCGATGGTTTGTTTATCTCCATTAACAGTCGGATTAAAGCCGATGTTCATCATTCCATAAACAGTTTCTTTGTTCACCACAGCTTTTACTACATAAACACCAATTTTTGGAATCAGTTTATAATCTTCTTCAATATGAATGTTTGCTGTAGGAAATCCAATTGTTCGTCCCAATTGTTTTCCTTTTACGATAGTTCCGTTCAAGAAATAGCTGTAGCCTAAATATTCGTTGGCCAAAGCCATATTTCCTTCATTTAAAGCTTTTCTAATTTTGGTTGAACTAACAGAGACATCTTGGATTTCTTCGGCAGAAATTTGCTCTACTTCAAATCCATATTCAATTCCAAAAGCAATTAAATCATCAATATTTGCAGTTCTATTGCGACCAAAACGGTGATCATGTCCGATAATAATTTTTTGAATCTGAAATTTATCTACCAAAATTGTACGAACAAATTCTTCAGCCGTTAATCTAGAAAAACTTTCATT
>NZ_DHEI01000033.1:4618-16797 GCF_002399805.1 Flavobacterium sp. UBA4854 | reverse complement strand
TTTTTCGTCGATGGTATTTAATAATCTTATTTCAGATTTTTCTTGAAGAACCATTCGCGGATGCGGAAAAAAGGTAAGAACCAGACTTTCATATTTTCCATTTTCAGTATTCTGCGTAATTCGTTCCAGAATTTTTTTATGACCAATATGCACACCATCAAAGGTACCAAGAGTTAAGATTGTTTTCTTGGTTGACTGAAAATCGTTTATAGAATGAAAGAGCTTCAAAACAAATTATTTAAGATGCTGCAAATTTATACTATTCTCTTTTAAATTTAATACTATGCCAAATCGAATTTTAAGGGATAATCTATCTTTTTATAAAAATAAGCCAACTCGTCTATTAAAAATCAATAATTGTCGTATAGATAATATGATTTCAAATTAATTGAAGTAATTTTGATATTATATTTTGAAGGTATGAGAAAACAACTACTTTATATATTTCTTATTTTTTGTTTTGCCAGTGCAAATGCACAAGATGCTTTATGGCAAAAAGTAACTTCTTCATCGGTTTTACGAAAAACTGACGACGTAAGTTCTAATAAATTATATTATAGATTAAATGCTAATCTTCTTAGTTCTAAGCTAGCTTCTGTATCAAGTAAAACGGCAAAAACGACAACTTCAGAAATTACGATTCCGAATGCTGATGGAAATTTGGAGCGTTTTTCTGTATGGGAATCGTCTAATTTTGCACCAGAATTACAAGCGAAATATCCTGAAATTAGAGCGTATGAAGGTCGCGGAATAGACGATAAAAATGCTAAGATACATTTTAGCGTTGCTCCAATCGGAATGCAGACAATGGTTTTTAGACCGGCAAAACCAACAGAATATATTGAGCAAAATCCAGAGAATAAATCGGAGTATGTTTTGTTTAGAGCACAAGATAATGCTGAGTCAAAGATGATTTTAGATTGCAAAACAACCAATCTGGTTTCTGAAAATAAATCTGCGACTGCAAAAACGGCTTCAAATGCAAAACAGTTTAAAACGCTAAGATTGGCATTGTCCTGTACAGGAGAATATGCAGCTTATTTTGGCGGAACAGTTGCAGGAGCTTTAGCAGGAATGAATGCTACATTAACTCGAGTAAATGGTATTTTTGGAAGGGATCTTTCTGTAAAGGTAATTTTAATTGCTAATAATGATGCTGTTATCTATACAGATGCTTCAACAGATCCTTATTCTATAGCATCAGTAGGAGCAACTGGAGATAATCCAATTTGGATGAAGGAAGTGCAAACCACATTAACTAATGTTATCGGCGAAGCCAATTATGATATTGGCCATTTGTTTGGAGCTTCTGGCGGAGGAGGAAATGCGGGTTGCATTGGTTGTGTATGTGTTAGTCCAACAACGAACCAGCCAATAGGAAAAGGTAGTGCTTTTACGTCTCCAGCAGACGCAAAACCAGAAGGAGATAATTTTGATATTGATTTTGTTGCTCATGAAATGGGGCATCAACTTGGAGGTTCGCATACTTTTTCTTTTCAAAATGAAGGTAAAGGAACATGCTATGAACCGGGAAGCGGTTCAACTATTATGGGATACGCAGGAGTGACAAAAGGATATAATATTCAGGATCATTCAGATGCTTATTTTTCGTATGCCAGCATTAATCAGATACAGAATAATTTGGCGGGAAAAACTTGTCCCGTAACAATACCTATTGATAATAATAATCCACCAGTAATAAAAGCAGGTTTAGATTATACAATTCCAATTAGTACACCATTTATTTTAAAAGGAACAGGTTCTGATCCTGAAGGAAATACGATAACCTATTCATGGGAACAATACGATAGTGCAATGACAACTTTTGCTGGAAATAGTTTTACATATGCTACAAAACCAGATGGGCCAATGTTTAGATCTTTTTCGCCAACAACTTCTCCAGTTCGTTATATGCCTGCTTTAAGTTCTGTTTTAAATAATCAATTAACAACAAGTTGGGAATCTGTTTCTTCTATCGGAAAAACAATGAATTTTACACTTACAGGAAGAGATAATGCTGCAGAAGGACTTGCACAAACCAATACAGATGCAATGGTTGTTACTGTAAATGCAGCTGCAGGACCATTTGCTGTTACTTCTCAAAAAGAGGATAATTTAGGATGGGCAAAAGGATCAGCACAAACCATTACTTGGAGTGTAAATAATACCAATACACTTCCAGGATCTTCAAATGTAAATATAAAATTATCTCTTGATGGCGGATTGACATTTCCAATCGTTTTAGCAAGTAATACTCCAAATGATGGTTCAGAAACAATATTGATTCCGTCAGAAATTGATGTTTCTACAAATTGTAGACTTCTAATTGAGCCGGTTGACAATATTTATTATGCAGTAAACAGTAAGCCATTTGCTTTAGGATATACAGTTTCGACATCTTGTACCAATTATAATTTTGAAGGCGGTTATTCATTAGGAACAAGTACAACCTTTATAAACAAAACAGTAACAGTGCCAGCTTCTACAGGAACTATTTCAGATGTAAATGTTTCTGTTAATGTTAAGCACGAAAGATTTGAAGATCTTGAAATAGAAATTGAGAGTCCAAGCGGTACTATTGTTTCGTTATTTAATAAAAGCTGTGGTACAACAAATTCAACTCTTGCACTTCAATTTGATGATAGCGGTGCTGCTTTAAATTGTGGCTCAACAATCAGTCAAATTGTAATTCCTGCTAGTGCTTTAAGTGCTTTTAATGGAGAAAATCCGCAAGGAAATTGGACTTTTAAAGTTCGTGATGCAGTTGTCGGAATGTTTGGCACTATAAATTCTGCTTCTGTAAATATCTGTACTAAAACGTATACATTAGGAAACAGTGATTTTGAGAATGTTGATTTTATTGCCTATCCAAATCCAAATAAAGGAAGTTTCACCGTACAATTTAATAGAGATTCAGTAAGTGAGATTAAAGTTTACGTTAATGACATTGTAGGTAAATATGTTTACGATAGAACTTTTCAAGGTTCAGGATATTTCATTCAAGATATTCAATTGCCAAATGTGCCATCTGGGCTGTATTTCTTAACGGTTACAGATGGACAACGAAAAATAGTAAAAAAGATATTGGTAAATTAATTTTAAAAAATTTAATGTGCGATAGCCATACAAATCATACTTATTTTTGCGCCAGGAATTTTTAATAAAGCTCTGGCGCATGCTTCGATAGTTGCCCCTGTAGTAAAAACGTCATCTACAATCAAAAAGTGTTTATGATGATGGGTTTCATCAAACTTGACATCAAAAATGTTTTCGATATTTTCAGATCTTCCTAAAAGATTTTTCTTGGATTGCGTTTTGGTGTACAATTTTCGAATTAAGATGTTTTCTTCAAAGGGAATGTCTAAACCTAATGCGATTTCTTTTCCAAAAGTAGTAACTTGATTATAGCCTCTTTCCTTAAATTTTCTTTTATGAAGCGGAACAGGAATTATAGCATCAAAAGGAACTTCGAATCGAATTTCTTTTAAATCTTCCGAATACCAGCTTCCCAACACACTTCCAATTTCCTGATGTCCTTTGTATTTTAAATTATGAATTAACTCTTGAACAATTCCCTTTTTATTGAAATACAAAAATGCTGCTGCAAATTGAATGTCAATCTTGCCATAGAATTTTTTAACAGCCTCGTTTTTTGGGTCTAAATGATAGTAAGTTAAAGGCATTTCATGTCGGCAAATAGTACAGAAAACTGTTTCATTCTGAAGCAAAAGCGAACGACAGCCACTACAGACCTTGGGGAAAAATAAATTTATTAGATAATTAATCACAAAAAGAGAGATTTTATTTACAAAAGTAACAAAAACAGTACTTCAATCTTCATAATTTTTCTTTTTTATATAGGTAGTTTTTATATTTTTGCATCACTATGGCAAAACAAGAAGATATATTTAAGAATGTGGTTTCGCACGCAAAAGAGTACGGATTTATTTTTCCGTCAAGCGAAGTTTACGACGGATTAAGTGCTGTATATGATTATGCACAAAATGGTGTCGAATTAAAAAAGAATATCCGTGAATATTGGTGGAAATCAATGGTTCAAATGAATGAAAATATTGTCGGCCTTGATGCTGCAATATTGATGCATCCAACAACTTGGAAAGCTTCTGGACACGTTGATGCTTTCAATGATCCATTAATTGATAATAAAGATTCTAAAAAGAGATATAGAGCTGACGTTTTGGTTGAAGATCATGCTGAAAAAATTCACCAAAAAGCACAAAAAGAAATTGACAAAGCAAAAGCTCGTTTTGGCGATGCATTCAACGAACAAGAATTTGTAACTACAAATGCTCGTGTAATTGAATATTTAGCTAAAGAAAAAGAAATTAGAGAGCGTTTAGGGCGTTCTTTAGGAGCAGGTGATTTGGCTGATGTTAAAGCTTTAATCGAAGAATTAGAAATTTCTGATCCTGAAACTGGTTCTAAAAACTGGACAGAGGTAAAACAATTTAACTTAATGTTCGGAACAAAATTAGGTGCATCTGCTGAGAATGCGATGGATTTATATTTGCGTCCAGAAACAGCTCAAGGTATTTTTGTTAACTTCTTAAACGTTCAGAAATCGGGTCGTATGAAAGTTCCTTTCGGAATTGCTCAAACGGGTAAAGCATTCAGAAACGAGATTGTTGCAAGACAATTCATTTTCCGTATGCGTGAGTTCGAACAAATGGAAATGCAATTTTTCGTTCGTCCTGGAGAAGAAATGAAATCATACGAATACTGGAAAGAGACCCGTTTGAAATGGCATTTATCTTTAGGATTAGGAAAAGAAAATTACCGTTTTCATGATCACGAGAAATTGGCTCACTACGCAAACGCAGCAGCAGATATCGAATTTAATTTCCCATTTGGATTTAAAGAATTGGAAGGAATTCACTCTCGTACCGATTTCGATTTGAAAGCGCACGAAGAATATTCTGGAAGAAAATTGCAATATTTTGATCCTGAACTTAACGAAAACTATGTTCCTTATGTAGTAGAAACTTCTGTAGGTTTAGATCGTATGTTCTTGGCTGTTTTTGCAACTTCTTTAAAAGAAGAAACATTAGAAGACGGTTCTACAAGAACGGTTTTAAAATTGCCGGCAGTGTTAGCACCAACAAAAGCAGCGGTATTGCCATTGGTTAAAAAAGATGGTTTGCCAGAAGTTTCAAGAAAAATCATCGAAGATTTGAAATGGGATTTCAATGTTGCTTATGATGAAAAAGATGCTGTAGGACGTCGTTACAGAAGACAAGATGCTTTAGGAACGCCTTTCTGTATTACAGTAGATCATCAGACGCTTGAAGACGAAACAGTAACAATTCGTCATAGAGATACAATGAAACAAGATCGTGTAAAAATTACTGAATTAAGAGGTATTATCGAAAACGAAGTTTCGATGAAAAACTGGTTAATGAAAATGTAATCTTTACAAGTTATTTTATAGATCCCAAATTCCGTCAAGGAGTTTGGGATTTTTGTTTTTTTAAATAGGTATTTTATCGGCTTTTTTTGCATTTCATCTTTATGTATCAACATTTTTGTTTAATGTGTTAACAATGAGGTGTTTGAAATTTTTAAAAGTGTAATTTTAGATTTGTAATACCATCAAGAATAATTTTTTTCTTCAATGCATCGATTTAAAACTATTTTTTGATTATGATTGTGCAGTGAGAAAACCAACCAAACCTGAAATTGAAAAAGTATTCCTATATTATAATTGATGATGACGCTGAGAGTATTTTGAAAACCCAAACAACCGCTTCTGGTTTTTCAGAATTATCTTTTATGGCATCGGCATCAAATTTTCAGGATGGTTTAGACTTGGTTTTAGAACACAAACCAGCGTTGATTTTTCTGGAAATCGAACCTAGAAATCTGTCAAGTCATTTGTCTCTGGCTTTTATTAGCGAACTTCATCGTTTTTTGCAGCACATTCCTAAAATTATCGTTACAACGAAGCAAAAAGACAAAGCATTTGATGCTATTCAATACGGTGTTTTCGATTATCTTCTTAAGCCAATTGCATCAAGTGATCTTTTAAAAACAATTTTAAAACTCAATAGAGCCAATTTAGAGCCCCAAATAGCTCCGTTTAGAGAAGAACCAGTTTCTGTTATTGTTGAAGCTGGAACAATTCCGCAAAACATTCAAAAGCCATTAACGATCTGTATAAAATCGTACGGAGATTACCGATATCTAAATGCTGAAGATATTTGCTATTTTCAGGCTGATAATAATTCGACAGATATTTATTTGAACACAGGCGAAATGATTACGGCGTTTAAAACGTTAAAGCATTTTGAAAGCGTTTTGACGTATCCTTTTATCCGTATCCATAACAGTTATGTAATTAATCGAAATTACATTTCTAGGATTCATAGCGGAAACTCAATCTGTTACATAAAAAACTCTACCAAAAAGATTCCTTTTTCTAAAACCTACAGAGCAAATGTAGAGCAGATTATTGCCGATTTTGCAGGAGGAAATTATCTAGAAGTCTAAAAATTAGACGATTACATTAATTTGCTATCCATTGACTATCAATTGGGTACGATCTACCATAAACTCAATTTTTCATATAAATTTTTTTCGACCTCGGTGTTAGTTTTACACTCTGATTCGTCGCAAATAGCGAATCATCTCCAAAAATTAAAACAAACATTAAAAACCTCAGGTCATGAAAAAAACAGCTTTAACATTCGGATTATTCTCATTAGTAGTAGTAGCAACTTCTTTCGCAAATCCAACAACTCCTATTGTTCCAACTGAAAAACTAAGCGTTGTTCTTCCGGTTGATGGTAAAGGATCTACAGGAGGTAATAGAAAACACGATGATTTAATGAGCAATCAAGAATCAGTAGCAAAAAACAACCAAGCAAGTTTTGATGCAATTAATCAATCTTTAGGTGCAAACAAAAAACTAGATTAAGTTTCGTAATAAAAACGAACATTAAAAATATTTAAGCTGTCAAATTTTTGACAGCTTTTTTTTTTAGTATTTTTGGGAAAATTCGCAATTATATTGAAAAAAAGCTTCCAAATATTATTGTCTTCATTTTTGGTGTTGTTTTTTATTGGGTGTACCAAGAAAAATGATTTAACCAAGAACACAAATTCTACAGAGGATAGCCTTTCTGTTTATTTATCATTAGCTAATGACATAAGCTTAAGCTATGAATCTAAACAGAAGTATACTCAAAAAGCATTATCTGTAGTAGAAAAAAAGAAAAACGATTCTCTTACTAGAGCAAATTTGTTCAAGATTGCTAATAGATACTTTAATATGAATGACTTAGAATCATTTAAAGTAATATCTGAGCTTGTCTTGAATAGAGCAATAATTGCTAAAGACTCTGCTTATATGGCAAAAGCCTATACTTATCTTGGAGATTATTACAGTAATAGAATGATTTCTGATAGCGCTTTCAGAAGCTATTTCAAAGCTCAAAAGATTTATTTGCAAATTAATGATCAGTATAATTTGGCAAAAACACTAATAAGCAAAGCAAGCCTTCAGTATAATGAAGCAGATTTCTTTGAGAGTGAAATATCGGTTTTTAAAGCTTTAGAAATTTTAAAAACTAAAAAAGATGTCAATGAGCAGCTTTATGAATGTTATAACCTTCTCGGTATACTTTCTAACGAAAGAGAAGAATATAACAAAGCAATAGATTACCAAAATAAGGCACTGAAAACTTTAGACGATAAATCCATTCCATCAGATTTTCAATTAAAAGCTACTTCATTAAACAATATTGGTTTTGTTTACCTACGTATGAAGAATTATACGCAAGCAATATCTTGTTTTGAGAAAGGATTAGAAGAAAAAAATCTATTTGAAGAAAAAACCATTCTGTATGCGATGTTGTTAGATAATTTAGCCTATTCTAAATTAAAATCTAACAGAGTGGATGGTCTGCCTGCTCAATTTTATAGATCTTTAAAAATTAGAGATAGTTTAGGATTAAAAATGGAAATGATATCCAATCAAATTCATCTGTCGGAATATTATGCTTTAAAAAAGGATACTGCAAAAGCTGTTGAATTTTCTAAACAAGCTTTACTTCTTTCGCGTTCATCTGATAAGCTAAACAATACTTTACAAGCATTGAAGCAAATTGCTGCCGTAGATCCTAAAAATGCAGCAAAATATTCAAAAGAGTACATTCAGTTAAATGATAAAATGCTTAAAGCAGAGCGCAATATGGGAGAAAAATTCTCTCGTATTGAATATGAGACCAACGAAATTAAAGACCAAAATTCTAGCCTTCAAGAAAAGAATAAAACTTTGGTTTATGTATTTAGTATTTGTACATTGCTCGGGTTGTTTTTTTATGTTTATAAAACACAACAGGCCAAAAATCGCGAACTTCTTTTTAAGCAACAACAGCAGATTGCAAACGAAGACATTTATAATTTGATGATTTCGCAGCAAAATGAAATTGAGCTTACACGAATAAAGGAAAAGAAAAGAGTAGCGCAGGAATTGCATGATGGTATTTTAGGGCGCATGTTTGGTATTAGAATAAGCTTGGACAGTTTGGATAAACTTGACGAAATCGAGGCTGTTCCTAAAAGAAAAAAATATCTTACCGAACTAAAAAATGTGGAACAAGATATTCGAGAAATTTCGCATGATTTAAATAGAGAGAAATCGGAATTAATTAATAATTTTGTTTCGATTTTGAATAAACTATTTGAGGATCAGATAAATACATATAGTTCAAAATTGATTACTTTTTTTGATCCCGAGATAAAATGGGATTTGATGAGTAATATTGAAAAAATCAATTTGTATCGAATTGTTCAAGAAGGACTCCAGAATTGTAATAAATATGCTGAAGCCGATATTATTAGAGTGGAATTTAAAAATGAAAACAATAATTTGGTTCTAAGGATAGAAGATGACGGAATTGGATTTAATACCAATAGAACCAAAAATGGAATAGGTTTGCATAATATAGAATATCGAGTAAAAGAATGTAAGGGCGCAGTTACGATAAAATCTGCCAAGGGAGAAGGAACAATTCTCTCTATAGAAATCCCAATAGACCCAAATAATAACCTGCATAATGACATTTGACTTACCAACTTCAGTTCCACAATTAGTTAAAAAGAATATTTTGATAGTAGACGACCATCCGTTTATTATTGAAGGATATAAAAATGCTATAACTCGTTATAATACAAAACAGTACGATTTTTTTATTTCACAGGCACACGATTGTAGATCTGGTTATGATATAATAGAAAATGAGAACACGCCCGAGTTTGATATTGCTTTTTTAGATATCAGTATGCCTCCTTACGAAGAAAAAGAGATCTTTTCTGGCGAAGATCTTGCAAAGCTGCTTCTGAAAAAAATGCCTTCGTGCAAGATCATTCTTTTGACAATGTATACAGAATTGCTAAAGATCAAAACTATTATTAGAACAATTCAGCCAAACGGATTGATTATTAAAAATGACCTTACTTTTGACGAATTGCTTTTGGCTTTTGATAAAGTGATGAAAAATGAAAAATACTATAGCCAATCGGTTGTAAAAATGCTCAATCAGTCAACACATAATGCTATCGAAATAGATCAATACGATAAACAAATATTAGTTCATTTAGCAAAAGGAACCCCAATTCAGGAAATGCTGCAGCATGTTCCCATTTCTTTAAAGGCCATTGAAAAACGAAAAAAGCATTTGAAAGAGTTATTGAAAATTAAAAATGATTCTGATTCTGATTTGGTGAAAGAAGCAAGAAGCAAAGGACTTTTAGGATAAAATTCAAATCGTAAGAAACAATAAAAAAAAATCCAAATTCTGATAGCTAGAGTAGCTTTTGGAATTTGGAATTTTTTATTTAGAGTTTTGTTTGCTTTATTCTGTCAAAGCATCCCATCCGCGCGCTTTTAAAGCAATTTTTGTGTTGGCGCGGGTCACAAGATGAATCCCTTCATTTTCTTCTGCCATATGGCCAATAACAGAGAAATTCGGATTTCCTTTTATTTTATCAAAATCATTAATATCAATTGTAAATAAAAGTTCGTAATCTTCACCACCATTTATGGCAACCGTCGTGCTGTCGATATTAAATTCTTCGCAAGTAGAAATAAACTGCGGATCTAACGGAAGTTTATCTTCATATAAATTACAACCCACTTTAGATTGCTTGCAGATATGAATAATCTCAGAAGATAATCCGTCTGAAATATCGATCATTGCTGTTGGTTTTATATCTAAAGCATGAAGTAAAGTGCGAACATCTTTTCTAGCTTCAGGTTTTAATTGGCGTTCTACCAAATAAGTATAAGGATCTAAATCGGGTTGATTATTTGGGTTAACCTGAAAAACTTGTTTCTCACGTTCCAAAACCTGCAATCCCATATAAGCGGCACCAAGATCGCCAGTTACAACCAATAAATCAGTTTGTTTGGCTCCGTTTCTGTAAACCAATTCATTTTCGTCAGCTTCTCCAATTGCGGTTATGCTGATAATTAATCCTTTTTGAGATGAGGTTGTGTCACCGCCAATAACATCAACTTTGTATTCTTTTGCAGCGTGTGTAATTCCTGCAAATAATTCTTCTAAAGCTTCAAGAGGAAAACGATTAGAAACAGCAACCGAAACCGTAATTTGTGTCGGTTTCGCATTCATGGCACAAATATCAGAAACATTTACTACGACCGCTTTATAACCTAAATGTTTCAAAGGCATGTAAGCCAAATCAAAATGAACGCCTTCAATCAGTAAATCGGTAGAAACTACTACTTTCTTATCTTTAAAATCAAGAACAGCTGCATCGTCGCCAATACTTTTCAAAGTAGATTCCTGAGTAACGTCAAAGTTTTTGGTTAAATGGTCAATTAAACCGAATTCGCCTAATTGAGCTATACTAGTTCTCTGCTGATTTTTATCTTCAATCATTTCTGTTAAGTTCCAAAGTTATTAAGGTGCAAAGGTACAAAGGATTTTTTTAAAGATGCTAAGATTCTGAGATACTAAGGTTCTAAGTTTTTTTATTCTGTAGAGACGCACTGTAGTGCGTCTAAAATGTGCTGAAGAATATTTTTTAAATTTTTTTTTTACTGTTGACAAACTGTTGTCACCAGCCCATTTTACTTTTGAAGTATTAAAAATATTTAAACTTTAAAACCATGAAAACATTAGAAGCACAAGTTATTACTTCAGAAGATTTATTAAAACACTGGCAAGGACACAGAGCACTTACACGTCGTTTAATTGAGATTTTTCCAGAAAAAGATTTCTTCGAATTTTCGATTGGCGGAATGAGACCTTTTGCAAAATTAGTAGATGAGCTTTTGGCTATTGCAGTTCCAGGTTTAAAAGGAATTGTAACGAAAGAAACTGCACCATTCTCAGAAGGAACTGAAAAACTAATTTTCAAAGCGCAATATCTTGAAAAATGGGATCAAGCAACAGAAGAAATCAATAAATATTGGGAACAATTATCAGTTGAGGATTTTAGCGAGACCTTTAACCTTTTTGGACAATATGAATTTCCTGTAATTCAGAATATCTTATATTTTATTGATAATGAAGTGCATCACCGTGGACAAGCTTATGTTTATTTAAGAGCTTTAAATATCGAACCACCATTTTTCTGGGAAAGATAATTGATGTTTTTTTAGTAACTTAATATCAGAAATCTAAAACTAAAGCTATGAGTTTAAAGAAGATAATGTCCAATTATGCAGATTATAATTTATGGGTAAATCAACAATTTGTAAATTGGCTTTCGCCGAAATCGGCTGAATTGCTTTATGCAGAAGTGCCGTCGAGTTTTTCTACTATTATGAAAACGCTTGATCATATCTGGTCTACTGAGGAATATTGGTTTTCTGTCATTTCCGAATCTTCACTATCAGAAAAGAAAGCAGAAAGCGATTTGTCAAAAGAGGAAATATTTGCCGGATTATTAAATTCGTCTACAAAATTGAAACATTTTATTAACTCATTATCTGAAGAAGATTTAATGAAAGAAGTTAAAATCGTAAATCCGTGGTTTGAATGTGAACTGCCTATTTCTGAATATTTAATCCAAGTTATCAATCATGGAACGTATCATCGAGGTCAGATTGTAACAATAGGACGAAATGTTGGAATTACAGATGCCTCAAACACCGATTATAATTTTTATAATGTTGTAAAGGCAAATCAATA
>NZ_DHEI01000033.1:0-4448 GCF_002399805.1 Flavobacterium sp. UBA4854 | reverse complement strand
AGCCTTTGTCGATTGATTTCTAATAATTCTAAAACTCTTGTTTTTAAAGATTCTGGTTCCAAAATTTTGGCATAATCTCCAAACATTAAAAACCATCTCGGAAAACCATCTTGCAGGCTGTGAGACATAAAGGTCATTTCGATTTCGTCTCCAATTTCTTTTTGAGAAATAAAGCCGTGATATTTCCTTTCGGTTGCTAAGTATCGCGCGATTTTTTTCTGAACCAGGATTCGAACTTTTGTGGTTGGAATCTTATCAGATTTGGTTAAATAAGTTTCCAGAGAATCGTGTTCGATTGTATAATCAAGATCTGTTTTTTTTATTTCCTGAATTCTATCGGTTCTAAACTGGCGGTAATCTTTTCTAAGATGGCAATAACCCAGAAAATACCAATTGTTATTATCATGAAAAACGCCAACAGGTTCTAAATTTCGTTGCGTGGTTTCTTCTTTTTCAAAGGTTTTATAAGTTAAAAGAATTTGTTTTTTCTCCGCAATTCCCTCAAAAAGCACAGCCAAAGTATTGGGCGAATTATCATTAAACATTGGTTCTGCTTCCTGCATTACAATTCTTGATTCGATGTTTGAAAGATAATCTTTATCGTTGCTTCTTAAAACCGATTTCAGTTTGTACATCGCCGACGCATAATGTGTTCCCAATGTAGGATCGGTAAACTTTTGCATTAACTTTTCGGCCGCAATAAAACTGCTCACTTCTTCGCGTGTGAACATAACTGGCGGAAGTCTATATCCGTCCATTAAAGCATAACCAACTCCAGCTTCACTATAAATAGGAACTCCAGATGCTTCCAAAGTTCTAATGTCTCTATAAATAGTTCTTAAACTGCACTCAAAACGATCGGCCAATTCTTGTGCTTTTACAATCTTTTTAGACTGCAATTGAATAAGAATGGCAACAATTCGGTCAAATCGTTTTGGGGTTTCGTCGAGCATTTTTTCTTTTTTAGTTTCAAAGGTTAGAGGTTCAAAGTTACAAAGGTTTAATCTTTATAGAAATAAAAAAGCTGTTCCAAATTGAAACAGCTTTTACTTTATAAGTCAAATGAATTAAACATTTTTTTGCATCTTTACAGAATTATAGTATTAAATTTTAAAATATCAAATGAAGCTTCCTTTTGAGCCAGTTATTTTTGGTTATGAAATTAATATCCATTTAGTTCTAGAATATTTGGCATTTTTTTTAGGATACCGATATTATGTTTTTTTGAGAAAAAGAACGAATGATACTATTGTTTCCACAAACAGGTTATCGATTATTTTGGGTGCGGCAATTGGAGCTTTTTTGGGGTCTAGAATTATGGGTTTTTTAGAAAATCCTATTTTTCATTCTGATGTCAAATCTATTTTAGAACTCTTTAATGCCAAAACAATTATGGGAGGATTGTTTGGAGGATTATTAGGTGTCGAACTTGCTAAGAAGATTATTGGAGAAAAAGAGTCATCAGGAGATTTATTTACTTTTCCGATTATTCTAGGAATTTTTATAGGCAGAGTTGGCTGTTTTTTATCTGGAACCAATGAGTTTACGTATGGAAAAGAAACGACTTTTTTTACGGGGATGAATCTTGGCGACAATATTATGAGGCATCCAATTGCTTTATACGAATTAATTTTTCTGATTGTTCTGTTTTTTCTTTTGAAGAAATTGAAAACCAAAAATTTAAAAAACGGATTGCTATTTCAGTATTTTATGATTGCTTATTTTGCGTTTCGCTTTTTCGTAGAATTTCTGAAACCCAATTATTTCCTAATTTTCGGAATAAGTTCCATTCAGATCTTATGTTTAATTTGTCTGCTCTATTATAACAAAACAATTTTAAATTTATTTGTAAAAAATGCCAGTTAGAAAATATACTTATTATGATTTTACATTAAGCCTTTGTCCAGAATGCTTAAAAAGAATTGATGCTAAAATTGTTTTTGAAGACGAAAACGTCTATATGCTTAAAAGATGCCCAGAGCATGGAAACTCAAAGGTTTTAATTGCCGACGATATTCAATATTACAAGAATATCCGAAATTATAATAAACCATCTGAAATGCCGTATACTTTTAATACAAAAACGCATTATGGTTGTCCGTACGATTGTGGTTTATGTCCAGATCACGAACAGCATTCTTGTCTTACAGTTGTTGAGGTTACAGATCGTTGTAATCTAACTTGCCCGACTTGTTATGCAGGTTCATCACCTAATTATGGTAGACACAGAACTCTCGAAGAAGTAAAAGCTATGCTTGATACGGTTGTTAAAAATGAAAAAGAGCCAGACGTGGTGCAGATTAGTGGAGGAGAACCAACCATACATCCTGAGTTTTTTGAAATTTTAGATTATGCAAAATCAATTCCGATAAAGCATTTAATGTTAAACACAAACGGAATTAAAATTGCAAAAGACAAAGAATTTGTTCAGAGACTAAAAAGCTATTCTCCAGATTTTGAGATCTATCTTCAGTTTGATTCTTTTGAAGACAGTGTATTGCAAGAGTTGCGTGGAGCTGATTTAAGCGAAATACGAAAACAGGCTTTAGAAAATCTAAATGAAGTTAATTTATCTACAACTTTGGTGATTACGCTTCAAAAAGGATTAAACGATCATGAAATAGGTAAAATTATTGAGTTTGCCTTAAAGCAAAAGTGCGTTCGTGGCGTTACATTTCAGCCAACTCAAATTGCGGGCCGATTGGAGAATTTCAATTTAGAAACCGATCGAATGACATTAACAGAAGTGAGAAGAAAAATTCTAGAGCAAACGAATGTTTTTAATTCAGATGATTTACTTCCAGTTCCTTGTAATCCCGATGCTTTAGTTATGGGTTATGCTTTGAAACTGGGAGAAGAAGTTTTTCCCCTAACACGATATATTAATCCGAATGATTTATTAGACAATAGTAAAAACACGATTATTTACGAACAAGATGAAGTGCTTCGCGGCAAAATGATAGATCTGTTTAGCACAGGAAATTCTGTAGAAGTAGCGCAAGAAAACTTGAAATCGATTTTATGTTGCCTTCCTAATATTGATGCACCAGAATTAGGTTACGACAATCTCTTTAGAATTATTATCATGCAGTTTATCGATGCATATAATTTTGACGTGAGAGCAATAAAAAAATCTTGTGTTCATATTGTCAATAAGGACAATAAAATAATTCCGTTTGAAACCATGAATTTATTTTACAGAGATGATAAAGTAAAAAGACTAGAAGAATTAAGAACTAATGCATAAAGTATATGACAGCACTAGAAGTAGGTAATTTAGGAGGTTTGGTCGCATTTTTTATAGCGATTATGGTGGGACCGCCAATTTTAATGACAATCATTGGCTTAGCAATTAAGAAAAATCATCCCAATGGAGCAAAGGTTTGTTTTATTATCGGAGCGCTTTATCTCATTATTGGTCTAGGAATATGCGGGACACTCATGTCTTAAGAAAAACCCCTCAATAAACTGAATTATTGAGGGGTTTGAGTTATATTATAAACGAATTAAAATCTAAATAATAATCCGAATTTTGGTTGATCGAAGATGTTTTCAAATAAGTTGATGTTTAATTGAAAAGTATCTGAAGATGGGCCGTTTTCTGGAGAAACACTATTGTATGATAATAAATTAGCAAGAGTAAAAGTAACCGCAATGTTTTTAGTTAAGAAGTAATTTAACCCAACATTGATATTGGCTGTTAAACTATTACTATTATCTGTACCAGTAATTGGACTTTCGTATTTATTTCTGCCGTATCCTAAACCTACTTCTCCATAAGCTTTGAATCGTTTTTTATCGAGTTCCAATAGATAGTATCTTGCGAAACCACCGATTCCAAAAATATTAGTTTTTTCATCGGTTGCTTCAACTTTATTGCTGGAATAGCTCAATTGTCCTCCAACGGCAAATTTATCATTAAGAAAATATCCAAATTTGGGATTAAAAGCATAATAGTCTTTATCTCCACCAGTAGTGATCTGGATAGAACCTTCTATAAACATATCTCCATGTTGAAAAGTAATTCCTTTTGCAGAATTCATTTCTGAATCAACTTGATCTTGCTGAGCATTTGCAAAGTAAAATGTAAATAACGCTAGAATAACAGAAAATTTGGTTTTCATAATCTTTTATTTTTTAAAGTTGTAAGATTAAAAATACAATTTTATCTTAAAATTAACTTTAAATTTATCTGAAAGCGTTAAAAAACAAGCGATTAAGTTAATAATTTCATAAATTATAAGTTTTGACTTACAAATTTTAAAAGATAAGAAATGGATTATATACAAATAAAAAACCCGACAACTTTCGTTATCGGGTTTAATCTATATTCTTGTTTCTTTCTTCTATTCTCTAAAAAGAAAAGCTTAGTCATTCAATTTCAAAACAGCCATAAATGCTTCTTGAGGAATTTCAACGTTTCCTACCTGACGCATACGTTTTTTACC
>NZ_DHEI01000125.1:0-8494 GCF_002399805.1 Flavobacterium sp. UBA4854 | reverse complement strand
TACAGTGAAACGATTTATTACAGTACCATCATTCTTTAAAATATAACCCGAGCAGCCTCCGCTTCCGCAGAAATAAGGATTTGAAAAACCAACAAAATACTCGTTTTTCTTATCGTTATTTAAATCGAAAGCTTCATAATAAAAATACCGATCGTCTTTTGTCAGTGCAGGAATATCATTCTTTAATAAAACCAATAATTGTTTACGGATTAACTCTATTGCTTTGTCTTCTTTTGGTGTAGCTTCACTTAAATCAGCCGTTCCGCCAAGGGTTTTAGACAATGTATCTTGAACAATTGTTTTTACAATATTTTTTGAATTGTCTTTATTCTGGCAAGAAGATAATGCCAAAATTGAGATTAGAATTAAAATCTTATTTTTCATGATCTAATATTTTAAATTCATTATAATTTACACCAATAAGGCAGCTTTATTTTCAATATCATTTTGCTTCAGCAATGATTTTATATTGTTAAAAGTCACCAAAGCAATCTGCGTCAAAGCTTCATTGGTGAAAAACGCCTGATGTGCCGTTACCAAAACATTTGGAAAACTCATTAAACGCTGAATCGCATCGTCTTGAATAATGTCTGCAGAAAGATCTCTAAAGAACAATTTTTCTTCTTGCTCATAAACGTCAATTCCTAAATAACCTATTTTTCCTTCTTTTAAACCTTCAATAACCGACGAAGTTTCTATTAAACCGCCACGGCTTGTGTTTATAATCATGACACTTTCTTTCATAAAAGAAATAGAAGTGGTATTGATAACATGTTTCGTCTGATCGTTCAACGGACAATGAAGCGAGATAATATCGCTCGATTTAAATATTTCTTCTAAACCAACAAAAGAAACCCCATCTTTTTTCATTTCGTCACTTTCAACAATATCATAAGCCAAGACTTTACAGCCAAAACCTAATGCAATTTTAGAAAATGCTTTTCCTATATTTCCTGTTCCAATAATTCCGATTGTTTTCCCGAACAAATCGAAACCTAATAATCCGTTTAAAGAGAAGTTCTGCTCGCGAACTCTATTATAAGCTTTGTGTGTTTTTCTGTTTAAAGTTAAAATCATTGCCATAGCATGTTCGGCAACCGCCTGAGGAGAATATGCGGGAACTCGGCAAACTTTTATATTATGCTTTTTTGCAACTTCTAAATCGACATTGTTAAATCCAGCGCAGCGTAAAGCAATTATTTTTACTTTCTTTTCTGCTAATTGTTTAATGACCGTTTCGTTTACAATGTCATTTACAAAAACACAAACAATCTCGCATTCTTCAATTAAAGCGACAGTCTGAGGATTTAATTGGGTTTCAAAAAAATCCAATCGAAAACCAAAATCTTCATTGTATTTATTGAAAAACGTTTTATCGTAAGGCTGAGTCGAGAAAAAAGCTATTTTATTGTTCGATGAATTCATAGGATTTGATTTTGAATAGTTCCTTAAAATTACGGATTTTATTTAAACCCATCTAAATCCTAATCAAATCTTATATTTACATTTTAAATAAAACTACCTAAAAAAAATCTCTTGCAACTTTTACTTGCGGATATTCTAGTTCAAGTTTATTACTATTTGTAATATCTTCAAATTGGAGTTTTTTATCTTGAACTATAAACCTAATCACTTTTCTTTCATTTGTAAAAAGGACACCAAACTCTCTTTCATTTTCATCCTCAAAATAAGAAATCAATAATAAATTATGTGCATCAAGATTTGATTCTTTAATTAATTGTTTTAAATCCAACCATTCTTCATTTAAAAGCTCAGTCAATTCTATTATTTCTTCTTTATACAGCTCAATTTCTTTCTTATCCATTTATATTCCTTTATCTATTTTTACAAATCATATTGCAAATTTAAATCTCAAGAAATTGAAAGACTGCTTTATTAAGCCTGAATTATAACACTAAAAGCTTATTTATTATTTCGAAAATTCCCTTTTGGCAGATAATACAGCCATCCAAAACCAATTAAAAATAAAATAAGCGAACCTATAAAAGCAGGAATTAAAATTTCTTTATTGTTGTCTAATGCATTGTTTAAAGCAGCATACAATAACCAAATCTGGATGCTTACATTTAAGATTAAAACAAATATTAAAGTAGACAGAATAACATTCAACTTATTTGGATTTGCCTGATTTTGGCTTTTTCTAAATGTACTCATAATTTTTATTTTAAACTATTAACTTTCTTTATTTTCGAATGCTTTTACGAAAATCTTTTCTCCTTTTAAAACCACTTCTAACTGAGGCAAAGCTCTTGGCGGTGGTCCCGCGATAACATCTCCAGTTAAAGCGTCAAAAGAACCTTCGTGGCACGGACAATGAATAATTCCTGTTCCTGGTTTGTAATAAACAGCACAAGAAAGATGCGTACATTTTTGTTCGTAAGCTCGAAACATACCACTTTCTAAATGCACCAAAATATACGGAATGGTACTACCTTCAATCACAAAACCTCTTGTTCCGCCTAACGGAATATCTTTTATTTCGCACACAAAATGTTCTCCAACAACTTCTTCGCTAGGCAATAAATACGCTTTTGCTGCAACCAGTCCGCTTCCTACCATTAAGCCTCCAGAAACCAGCGTAAGGAATTTAGCAAAATCACGTCGGCTGACTTGTGTTGATTCCTGCTTTTTATATGGAAAATCTTTCTTCCAGTTTTCACTTAAATTATCTTCTTTAGACATGGATTTTAGATTTAAAATATTCGTAATTCGCTGCTTCCTTTTGGCATCATGATATTCACTTTTGTGTTTACACGCTCTTTCCCGAAAACAAATGAATTTACCGGAGTGCTGTTTGGACGCATTTCTTCGATTTGTTCACGAGTCCCATAAAACAATGCGCCACTCGGGCAAACTGTTGCACACATTGGCTTTTTGCCAACACTGGTTCTGTCGTAACACATTGTACATTTCATCATCAAATCGTATTCTTCCATTTTCTTTGGAACTCCAAACGGACAAGCCATTACGCAATTAGAGCAACCAATACAGCGTTCTGTATTTGCGGTATGAACTACTCCAAATTCATCCTGCGAAATCGCATCAGCCGGACAAACATTGGCACAAACAGGATCTTCGCAATGCATGCAAACCTGAACAGTGGTCTGAATGGTAACTTCACGTTCTACATAATTAACGTGAATCATCGATTCCTGTCCATTCGTTTCGCATTCTGCACAAGCCATTTCGCATGCTTTACAGCCTATGCATCTTTGTAAGTCTACAAAAAACTCTTCGTTTTTATTATAATTAGTCAAATTCATAATTGTTGCTTTTTATAGATTAAACACTTGCATAAGCATTTGATTTGTCTGATGAGTTTTCGATTTCGCCCAAAGGTTCCAACTTACAGGCACAAACTTTAAATTCTGGAATTTTAGAAATCGGATCTAATGTTCCAGGCGTTAACTGATTCGCAGATTTTTTCCCCGGCCAGTGATACGGAATAAAAACGGTATCTCTTCGAATGGTTTCTACAATATTAGCAGGGAAAATTCCTTGTCCTCTTCGGGTTGAAACTTTTACCAATTCTCTCTGCTGGATATTATATTTCTGAGCCATTTCTGGGTGAATTTCCAGCAAAGGTTCAGGAAACTGATCTACTAATTTTCCAATTCTTCTAGTTTGCGTTCCGCTTAAATATTGAGAAACGACACGACCAGTTGTTAATGTTATTGGATATTCTTCATCTGTAACCTCGCCAGGCAGTTTATAAGGAGCGGGATTAAAATGTGCTCTTCCGTCTGGTGTGGCAAATTTTTTATCTTCCCATAATCTTGGCGTTCCAGGATGATCTTCTGTCGGACATGGCCAGAAAACGCCCATATTATCTTCTACTTTTTTATAGGTTATTCCGTTGTAATCGGCAGTTCCTCCTTTTGATGCAACTCGAAGTTCATTAAAAATGGCTTCGCTGTTGGCGTAAGTAAATCTTTCTTCCTCGCCTAATCTCTTTGCTAATTCTAATAATATTGAAGTGTCTGTTCTCGCATCTCCCGGAGGTGTTACAGCTTGACGAATTCGGATAACACGACCTTCAGCTGAGGTTGTTGTTCCCTCCTCTTCTTCCTGCAATGAACCTGCTAAAACAATATCGGCATGACGCGCTGTTTCATTCAAAAAGAAATCTATTGCCACATAAAACTCTAATTTTTCAAGAGCAGAACGCACATAATTATTATTCGGCAAAGAAACTAACGGATTAAAACAAATCGAAATCAATCCTTTTATTTCACCGCTGTGAATCGCTTCTATAATTTCATAAGCTGTAATGCCTTTGTGAGGCATATCTTCTTCTTTAATTTTCCAGACATCAGCAATGTATTTGCGATGTTCCATATTTTCGATATCACGATTTCCAGGCAGCTGATCGCATTTGTGACCGTGTTCTCTTCCTCCCTGACCATTTCCTTGCCCAGTAATGGTTCCGTAACCGCAATAGGGTCTTCCAATTCTTCCTGTTGCCAAAACCAGATTGATGCATCCTAAAACATTATCAACACCTTTTGAATGATGTTCTATTCCTCTTGCGTGGAGTAAAAAGCTTGTTTTTGCTTTTCCCCATAATTCAGCTGCTTCTTTAATTTTTTCTTTAGAAATTCCCGTAATTTCTTCTGCCCATTCTAATGTATAATCTTTTACCGCATCAATCGTTTCTTGAAATCCTGATGTATAATTATCAATAAAATCGTGATCCAGCATATCGTGATCTACGAGATATTTCAACATTGCTCCATATAAAGCAGAATCGGTTCCTGGTCTTACATCAAGATGAACATCTGCTGTTCTTGCTAATGGAATAACTCGCGGATCAACAACAATCAATTTGGCTCCGCGATCTCTGGCCTTCCAAATCCAATGGGTTAATGTTGGAAACGTCTCACTAATATTCGCTCCTGCAATAATAATAACTTCAGCATATTCTAAATCAGAATAATTGTTTGAAGCCCGATCTAAACCAAATGCTTTTTTGTTTCCTGCACCAGCACTTACCATGCAAAGACGTCCGTTATAATCTAAATTTCTAGTTTTTAAAGCTACTCTTGCAAATTTTCCGACCAAATAGCTTTTTTCGTTAGTCAACGAAACACCAGATAACATCGAAAATGCATGTTTACCGTATTTCTCCTGAATTCTTTTGATTTCAGAAACGGTTTTATCCATTGCTTCATCCCAAGTAGTTTGTTCAAAACCTTTGCCCTCTACTCTTTTTATCGGATGCAATAAACGATCTGGATGATTGTTCTGCATATAACGTTGCACTCCTTTTGGACACAAACGACCTTCGTTGAACGGAAATTCCATCCAAGGTTCAAAACCAACCACTTTATTGTCTTTTACAGATAATTGAATTCCGCATTGCATGCCGCAGAAACAGCAATGTGTTTTGACCATTTTATCTGGTTCATCACGTCCTGCATATCCTTCTTTTGGTGTATAATTCAGATGCGGCCCAAATGCTTCAATTATTTTTTCGGTTGATACAGGTAGTTTTGCCATGATTTTTTTTGTTATTTTTTGGTTTCATGTTTCACGTTCTGGGACGAAACTTGAAACCTTAAACTTGAAACTATAATTTTATCCAAATAAATTTCCGCCTTCGATTCTTGCTTTTAAATGCGCTTTCGCCAAACGATCTCGTTTTCCTTCGGGACTTAAATCCAAGTGTGAATTTCCTTCATCATCACTAAAGTCAAAACCTAATTGTTTAGTTACAATTTTTAAATCATCAATATGAAGCTGTGTTGCAAAAGGTTTTCCAGTTTCTTTGCAGATTGCCATTCCTTTTTTCATTCCTTCTTTTTTGTAAATGTGCGCACCAATCTGAGCCGGTCGTTGAATGATGTGGAAAAATTTTCCAAACGGAATCCATATCAAAAACATAATAACCGTTACTGCATGAACTACTGCGAGAAAATCATACGCAAATCCTTTCATAAATTGGTAAGAATAAGTCAGACACAAACCCGTAACAGAAATGGCAATTAATAAAAGAAGTGGCAGTAAATCGCCTTCAAAAGTCTGTGTGGCAATTAATCCCGGATTGGTTAAACGTCTTCTTAAATAATAAAGCGAACCAAAAATAACCAAATAAGAAGACCAGTTTAAAGCATGGAAAGTTAGAAATGCCATAATAGAATCCAATCTGAAATCCATTACTTTAAAACCAAAAAAATGCGCTTCGTAAACTGAAATAGAATTTGGTGCCAACGTAAAATGAATCCATCCAAATGTGAGCGGAAAAGTAATTGCAAAAGCAGAAAAACAGCCAATTGCAATACAAAAATGAGCCAACCATCTGTATTTACCTCTTGGGTAAATGAATTTCTGAAAAGCGATATTTTCAACTGATTCTTTACCTAAAAACCATAAATGCGAAAAAACTTTTCCTGTAAAGAGAAAATGAATGCCACGTTTAAAATACATCCAAGTTGGCGGTCGTTGCAGCCAAACTGTATAGCGATACACAACTCCGAAAAATGCAAATAGAGTTCCGAACAGATAGGTGACTAAGGCCGCATCAAAATTTTGAAGTTTTCTTGACCCATAGAAAACCAATACGACCATAAAAACCGAAGCTGCCGTTGCAATTAATAAAGCTTTCGTATTAAATGTTTTTTCTTTCATGACAGATTATTTTCGATCAATATCTTTAGCCATTTCAGGCAGTCTTTCTTTTGTCATTTTTACAATTACACGGTGCATCCAAATCAGACAGGTTAATGATAATGCCAGAATAAAAAGCCAAGAGCTCGTCCAGAATCCAGTAAATGATAATAAATACCCGAAAATAATTGGTCCGAAGAATCCGCCTAAACCGCCTAATAGTCCGACCATTCCGCCAATTACACCTACTTCATTGGGAAAATAATCTGGTATATGTTTATAAACAGCGGCAGAACCAATTCCCCATGAAATTCCTATTAGAATAACCAAAACTAAATACACCCACATATTGGCTTCAAAATGAATTTGTGTAATTCCTTCTGCCAATAAATCTTTTTTCTGTATTTTTTGATTTTCTGCTACGACAACTTCCTGCCATGTTTTTTTGGATGGAAAAAACTTAGAATGCGGCTGACTTTCATCTTTCTGGCTAATAG
This sequence comes from Flavobacterium sp. UBA4854, assembly GCF_002399805.1. Taxonomy (NCBI): domain Bacteria; kingdom Pseudomonadati; phylum Bacteroidota; class Flavobacteriia; order Flavobacteriales; family Flavobacteriaceae; genus Flavobacterium; species Flavobacterium sp. UBA4854. The sequence continues at coordinate 1,370 of NZ_DHEI01000125.1, read as the reverse complement.
CATATTCTTTACCATCGACCACTATTTTATCTGGCGAAACCGCTGTAACAGTTCCTGCTTTACTCGCTAAAAGACCGCTTCCTGAAGTCGTGATGTCCATTTTTGGAAATAATAATAAAAAGCTTAAAACGACTGAAGAACTCAAAACCCAGTACATTACTTTTCTGGCTCCGAATTTATCCGACAAAAAACCTCCAAAAGCACGTACAACACCCGCAGGCAAACTAAAACAAGAAGTAAAGATTCCGCCTAAAACTAAAGTTGTGTGATAGACATTCATAAAATTTGGAAGAAGCCATTGCGAGAAAGTAACAAACGAACCAAATACTAAGAAATAATAAGTTCCGAAGCGCCAAACACGCACTCTCTTTAAGGGTTGCAATAATTGTTTTACTGTTTTAGATTGTGCTTCGCTTTTTTTGTTTTTAGCGAAAATCAGAAACACAATTCCCATCAATAGCAAAGCAGAACCATAAAGTACGGGAAGCCATTTCCATCCATTTTCAGGATCGTTTTCGGAGAATGTACTTAAAAGTGAAGGCGCTAAAAAGGGCGTAATTGAAGCACCAGCTGTTCCCATTCCGAAGATTCCCAAAGCTCTTCCCTGCCATTCTTTAGGATACCATACAGAGGTTGAAGCTACTCCTACAGCAAAACTGGTTCCTACCATTCCGAATAGAAAACTTAAAATGGCAAAAACAGTAAAAGAAGTCGCAAATGGTAATAAAAATAGAGGGATTGAAGCCAAAATTAGTAATGCAGAATGCACAATTTTACCTCCAAACTTATCGGTTAAAATTCCCATTGGCAATCTCATAATTGATCCCGTAAGAACAGGAATTCCTAAAAGCCATCCTATTTGTACGACGCTCCAATTAAAAATTTCTTTATCAACTAAAAAAGTAACCAATACTCCATTGAGTGTCCAGCATGCAAAACAGATTGCAAATGCCAAAGTATTTAAAAAAAGGATGCGGTGGGCTTGGGAAAGATCTGCCATAGAATAAAGTATTAAATTATGTTTTTGGAAATCTATTACTGAAATATGGGAATCATGAAAACTACTTTTCAAAAACACCTGAAAAGCAATACTTTACTAAAGTTAAAAAAAATATTCAAAGCAAGACACTTACAATCAAACATTTAGCATTATTATAATCTTATTTAAATTCATTCTTATAGTTAAGTCTATTTTTCACTACTTATCAGTTGAAAACTCTGTTTTTCAATATGTTAAATAAAATATAATTTTTAAAAATTCAATTAAACCTGTTTTATTCAAAAAAGTCTAATTTCTTATAAACAATTAAAAAACTTAAAACATGAAAAAATTAATTATCGCTGCTATGTTATTTGTTGGAATAGCAAGT
>NZ_DHEI01000075.1:0-6281 GCF_002399805.1 Flavobacterium sp. UBA4854 | reverse complement strand
GAATCTGTTGTTCCGTTTGATGCCGTAGCCGTAACAGTTAATGTATGAGAAACTCCAAACTGATTTGCTACTGGTGTCCAACTCGCTGTATAAGTTCCAGAAGAATTTGTCGCACTTATGCTTTGTCCGTCTAAACTAAATACAACAGATGAGATTGTAGTGGCATCTGCAGCGCTTAATCCAACACTTGCAACAAAATTAATTGATGATCCTAAATTTATAGCAATCGCCGAAGCTGTTGGCGCTGTAATAGCAACCACTGGCTTGGTTACAACTGTTGTTTGGGTATTGAAATTATAAACTGTTGGCGTTGTAGGAACAGCAAAGTTTGCTAGATTATTTGGATAATAAGCTACTTCTCCGTTTTGCCATGAATTTAATTTCAAGCTTAAAATTTGTGTATATCCTGCTACAACTGAATTATCGAAAGTGTAATTTCCTGATGCATCTGTTGTTGCTAGAACACTTTTCCAGTTGTGTGTATTATCTGTCCAAGGCACTACCAATTCTACTTTTGCATTGGCTACAGGCGTTGAACCGTTTTTCACAGTTCCGCTGATTAAGTTTGTAGCTGCCGCTAATGTTGCTTTAGCCGTTGAACTTGTATTGAAATTATAAACTGTTGGAGTTGATGGAACTGCAAAGTTGGCTAAATTATTTGGATAATAATTAACCTCTCCGTTTGACCAAGTATTTAGTTTTAAACTTGTAATGGTGGTATAACCGTCTACAACTGAATTATCAAAACTGTATTTTCCTTGCGTATCTGTTGTTGCCAGAACACTTTTCCACGGATGTGCATTATCTGTCCATGGCAAAACCAATTCTACTTTGGCTCCGGCAACAGGGGTTGTTCCGTTTTTAACTGTTCCGCTAATTTTACTTGTGCTTGTTGCGGCATCTTGAGTAAAATTCAATGTTTTATTAGCATTCAAATTAGAGTAAACTGTAGATGCTGGCGTAAATGTCTGACCGGTCAAAGCTGCTGTTACCGTATAATTTCCGCCAGAAGCTAAAGTCAATGAATATGCTCCGCTAGAATTAGTTGTTGCAGTAACATTTCCTGCTGTAGAAGCTGCAGTAATTGTTACACCAGAAACTGGAGTACTTCCGTTAAGAACTGTTCCGCTTACTGTGTAAGTTACCACTGCGGCGCCTTGAGTAAAATTCAATGTTTTGTTGGCATCAATGGCATTGTAAACCGTTGAAGCTGGTGTATATGAAAACCCAGATTTTGCAGCTGTAACTGTAAAATTTAATCCTGCAGTTAAACCTGCGACACTGTAAACTCCACTTGCATTTGAAACTGCTGTTAAAGTTGTGCTTCCTGAAACTGCTGAAATTGTAACGCCCGAAACTGGGGTACTTCCGTCTAGAACTGTTCCACTTACGGTATAAGTTGGCTGAGTTCCGTTAATCACAACTGCTGTCTGATTTACCGTTACATTGTTTAGTGATACTGGAACAAATGTGTAACTCGCTTTTACTGCTGTAAGAGAATAGTTTTGTCCAGAAGTTAAATTATTGAATGCAAAATTTCCATTGGTAGAAACTACTGTCTGAATTACCACATTACTTGCATTTCGCAATTCAACTGTAACATTGGTAACCAAAGCCGATCCGTTTTTTACAGAACCAGAAATACTTACTGTTCCCGGAACTACACTTCCAAAAGAAGTATCAACTTGGTTTAATAATGCGTTTGGAATTGAACCTCTTGTATCTTGAGATAATTCCCAAATCATACCACCAGCTAAGTTTTTCGATTTTATATACTGCACTTTTAAGTCCATTGACTGTTTATCCTCATAAGAAATAAATTCTTTGGTAGTAGCATTATATAAATAAGGAACTTTTGTAGTATTATCAAAATATCTTACCCATCCTGCCGAAGCTGCACTTGGTGTAACTTGCATTGTATTTGGATCTAAGTAAGCGTGTGAATTTGTAACTGGATTTCCAACTAAATCACAAATTTCGATACTTCCAGATTTTTCACAAGCTCCAGAACCATCCCATGTTCCTGTTGGGTTTTGCGGATTTGTACACCCAGGGACTACATATCTTGGTGCTGAAACAAATAATCCGTTTGTTGAATTTGCAGCAACGTTATCGAATTTTTTTCCGTAGAAAGGCAATCCCATGATTAACTTATTCGCAGGAAAACCAATTACATTTAAATATTGATTCGTTAATTCATCTAATGATTCTGATTGTGTTGCACCATACAACGGATCATTTGGATTTCCGCTTGCATATAAAGGTGCGTTGTAACAGGTTTTATCATACCAGTTGCCGCCAAAATCGTATCCGAAATAGGTGATATAATCACAATAAGTCGAAATGTCTTCTGTCATTCCGTATTGCGATCTGTTATTTGGTCCTAAATACTGTTTAGAAACATTTCTAACATTGTTTCCAGCAGCAATAGTAATTAGTTTATTTGGCATTGCCTGACGCATTGCTTTTAATAAAAGCACTAAATTTTTATTGTCATCAGGGCTATATTTTTGTGGAGGAACAGGCGAACCATTTACTATTTCTGTACCGTCAGTTCCGCCCGAAAGAGGATATTCCCAGTCGATGTCGAAACCATCAATAAATGGATATGTAGTAATGAAGTTTGCCATATCTGCTGCTAAAGCCGCTCTTGCTACAGGACTTGCAGCAATTGGAGAAAGATCTTGTCCTTTTGTCCAGCCTCCAACAGAAATTAAAACTTTTAAATGCGGATACTTTTCTTTCAATTTCATTAAATCGTAAAAGTTTCCTTTAACTGGCGCATCCCAAGGAATTCCGCCCTCCATATGCTCAAAATCGGCATAAGTGTCTAAACATTTTAATTTTGTATTCTCTGGATGGGCAGGATCGTAAGTTGTCCCATAAAAAGAATAATTTAAGTGCGTCAATTTACTTCCATCAATTTTCGGAACATTAAAATCCCGAGCATAAATAGACCATTGTGCATAATACCCCACTACTTTTTTTCCGTGAGCCGGTTGGGCCAACACTAGTAAGGGAAACAGTAACAAAAAGAGCAATCTGTAATAATGTTTCATAGTTAATAAATATTAGTTAATAGAAAATAAATAATTGGGCCACAGAAGCTTAAATTCTTCTGGGTTTCGCTCAACAGCAGATTGGAACCCCGCGGTCGATTGGAAATAAACTCAAATTACATTCTATAGATAAATATTACTATTTCTGATTCATTCATAATCATTAGTAAATAGTAGTGATTGATATTTATTTATAATTTTAAAAATTAATATTAAATACAAATGATAAATTTGGGACTAATCATCAATCTATACTTTTTGTCATGTTTTGTTGTATTCTTATTCTTCTATTTGGTTTTTAAAGGTTAATAATTAATTTCACGGCTTATATTTTGTTATTTAATTAAGTTAAGTGTTGATTATTTCTGAAATCTTGGCTATAACTATCTCTACCGAGGAACTTCAGCAGAGATAATTAAAAGCCTAATTAATGTAACTCTAATAACACTAACTCAACCAAAATTCATATTAGTTTTTTTAAACTTTCATAAACTGACAATTCCACGTCAGCATGATCTTTTGTATTACATTGATCTATTAAACTTTTTAAATCTGCTGATGTTAAAGTCGATTTGTTGTCTAATACAAGTAATAATTCCTGCGATGCATCACTTAATTTTTTAGACAGCGGTAAAATTGGCTGTACTAATGGAGCATTTGCACTTAGTGCTGTAAGGTCATTATGCACTGCAATCCATTTAGTGAAAAATGCAGTCACTTTTGCTTTATTATCTACCGATTTATTTGCTAAATATTGATTTACCGCTACATCAAATGCAAGGGCATCTTTTGCATCTGGACCGCAGGCATCTGCAAACAAAGTAAAAGGAGAATACATCTGGTACTCTGTTCCTCCTTTATTACGAGTATATCCTTTTAAAGGTTCGCTTACTTTAGAAAACTCTTCAAGCGGCTGAATACTTTGATTGTTGGCAATATTTCTTAAAATAACATCTTTGTTACGTATATGAGTAATTCCTAGTTCTTCTAATCTGAAAGAAATCGTTTCTAAACGTTTACGCATATTTTCTACATCTACTACATCTTCTGCAGACCAAAGTCTTTCTGCAATAGCCGCAGTTCTTGGCCATAATCTAGAATCTATAGTTGTTGGTGTAGCCAATTCTGTCCACATTGTCGCTTCTCCACCAAGAATTCTTGCTTTTTCGTCACTCGTTAAATTCGCTCCTTTTGGCATAGGGTCGTTTAAATAATGGCTTGCAATTGGGTACATCAAATCGATATAATATCCGTTAGACAAAACGGTTTTGTATCCTTTTTTAACAGCTTCTACCAAAGATTTACCTGCTGGCATTCCTTCGTTTGGCCCTCTCCATGAGTGAACGATCGCTTCTTTAGATAAATCTTTCGTCAAAATTTCTTCCCAACCCATCAATTGCTTTCCGTGCTTCTTTAACATCGGAGCCAATTGCATCGTAAAATAAGTTTGTAATTCGTGATTGTTCTTTAAATTATGTTTTTTCATGAATTCTTGAATTTTCGGGTTTTCATCCCAATCTTTTCCTTCGTTTTCATCTCCTCCAATATGGAAATATGCACCCGGAAACAATGGGCAAACCTCATCAAAAACTTCACTTAATAGTTGATATGTTTTAGGATTTGAAGGATCTAATGTTGGCGAAAAAATACCAGCATTTCTTTCAATTCCATAGGTAGCGATTGCTGTACCTTGAATATTTTTTTCGGATGTTCCTCCTGTCAGCTTGATTACTTTACTGCCAATTTCTGGATAAGCCGTTAAAATTGCAGATCCGTGACCTGGAACATCTATTTCGGGAACAATTAAAATACCGCGCTCATCGGCATATTTTACGATATTTTTAATTTCCTCTTGTGTATAATACATTCCATCCGAAGCTAATTGAGTAAACTTTGGATGTTTTTTCATTTCAATTCTCCAGCCTTGATCATCAACCAAATGCCAATGAAAAACATTCATTTTCATTGCTGCCAATGCGTCAATATTTCTTTTAATAACATCAACAGGCTGAAAATGTCTTGAAGCATCAATCATTAAACCTCTCCAAGTAAATCTTGGAAAATCTGAAATTTTTGAAACTGGAAAATAAAACGATTTTGAATTGTTTTGAAGAAGTTGCAACAATGTCTCCAAACCATGTAAAGCTCCCAAATCACTGGTTGCATTAATTGTAATTTTGTTTGAAGTAATATCTAAATGATAGCTCTCATCTTCATACAAACCAATTTTTCCACTTTTAGTACAATTAATTTGCAATTCCGCATTTGGAACTTCATTTAATTTAGTTATAAAACCTTGTTCAAAAAATATACCTGTTCTACCATCTAAACGGCGCAAAAAACGAGTTACTCCTCCAAAAATTCTAGCATTTGGATTACCAGTAATATTTACTTTAAAATTCTTACTTAAATTAAAATTACCTTCATTAATTACAACATTCTGAGGCCAAGGCATAAGATTCAGTTGCTCTTTCTGGACTTGAGCACCTGCCGATATACCTGCAAATAATAGTACAAATAAATATTTCATTTTTCTTTTTTTTGGTCGGATAGTTTCTTAGTCCATATCCTAATTTATATAAAAAGACAAAATCCAGAATGACTTCTGCATACCTCACTTTTACAAGTAATCATCTGAATTTTGTCATTTGATTCATTTTATAGAATCATAAAAACTTTAATAATCAAAACGCTTAAAGGCTTCTATTGCTTCATATTCAGCTAAACCTAGTTCGTCGTATAAAATTGCTGTGTTTTTGTTTCGATCTTCTGCCCTAACCCAGAATTCACGAGAATCATTTCCTTGAAACATTACTCTGTCTTTTTGAGACTGGTGATGTAAAATGGCATGACGTTTTAACAATACTTCTGAAGGACTTAACGGAACGGCCATGTCAATTTCATGAATGTCCCATTCGTGCCAAGCTCCTCTGTAAAGCCACAACCAGCAATCATTCATGTACGGTTCTGGTTTAAGCTCTTTTAATGCAGCAAAAATGGCATTTAAACAAACCTCATGAGTTCCGTGCGGATCTGCAAGATCTCCAGCAGCAAAAACCTGATGTGGTTTTATTCTAGCAATAATGTCTTTTACGATAGCAATATCTTCTGGTCCTAACGGATTCTTTTTAACCTGTCCTGTTTCGTAAAAAGGAAGATCCAAAAAGTGCGTATTCTCATCTTTCAATCCGATGTATCTTGTTGCTCCGTAAGATTCTCTTC
>NZ_DHEI01000144.1:3307-3466 GCF_002399805.1 Flavobacterium sp. UBA4854 | reverse complement strand
GCCTGGCGCTCGTTCTAAGAGCTTAAAACCTTTCTCCGTTACTTCGAGAACTGCAAGCTCGGTTACGACCTTTTTAACGCATCCTACGCCCGTTAATGGCAAAGTGCATCTTTTTAAGATTTTGGACTCTCCTGCTTTGTTTACGTGCATCATGGCAAC
>NZ_DHEI01000144.1:0-3198 GCF_002399805.1 Flavobacterium sp. UBA4854 | reverse complement strand
TTGTTTACGTGCATCATGGCAACGATAATATTTTCGGCGGAAGCCACCAAATCCATTGCGCCACCCATTCCTTTTACCATTTTGCCTGGAATTTTCCAGTTTGCGATGTCTCCGTTTTCAGAAACCTCCATTGCTCCAAGAATCGTCAAATCTACTTTTTGGCTACGAATCATTCCGAAACTAAAAGCCGAATCGAAGAAACTTGCTCCTGGAAGTGTCGTAATGGTTTGTTTTCCTGCATTAATAATATCAGCATCTTCTTCTCCATCAAAAGGAAAAGGCCCCATTCCGAGAACACCATTTTCACTTTGAAATTCAACTGCTATATCTTCTCGAACGTAATTTGCGACCAAAGTTGGAATTCCAATTCCAAGATTTACGAAATAACGGTCTTTTACCTCTTTTGCAATTCGTTTTGCTATATCTTCTTTACTAAGTGCCATAATTTTTTAATGTGTCAATTTGTGAATTTGCCAATTAGATAATGCTATCTGCATTTTAAATTAATTATCTAATGGCACATTGTCTAATTATCTCAATTATTAAAATAATTCCAGACTGCTTTTGTTACGTCCGCTATTATTTTTTCTGTGTCCTCTCTTTTCTCTGTAATATCTTTTAAATAAACCGACAAAATGAAATGTTTTCCGTTTGGAAGTTTTACAATTCCAACATCATTCATTGCAACTCTCAAATTAGCATCATTAGTTCCAGAAATTCCAGTTCTGTGTGCTAATTCGGTGTTTTCAGGAAGTCCAGCTTTCATCCAAGTGAGCCCTCTTGAGGTTTCTACCATTATTTGATACAAATACTTTGTGGTTTCTTCTTTTAAAATTTCACCTTTAAAAAACTTCTCAAGCAATTCTGTTGTTGCCAACGGAGTTGTAGTATTGACATAAAGATTTTTCCACGTCTTCATTTGATCTTCGTTCATTTTAATAACGAAGTCCTTGATTCCATGCTCATTTATAAACTTTTGAATGTACTTTGTACCTCCAACTAAATTGATCAGAATGTCACATCCATTATTGTCACTATGCGAAACCGTGTAGCGGAGTATTTTATCTAAAGTCAAACTTACATTTCCCTCTGGATAATCTTCCTTCATTGGACTCCACGTATTTTCCTTTAAATCTTTCTTTTTTATAAAGATTTCTTGCGTAAGATTGAGTTTACCTTCATCAACTTTATGCAAAACTGCCAATGCAATATGAAATTTAAACACACTCATCATCGGCATTTTTAAATTTCCATTAATACTCAAAGTATCCTTATTTTCAATGCCTTTCATAGAAATACCTACAGTAGCACTTTTAGTCGATATAATTTGCTGCAATTGATTTCGAAGCACATTTGTACCCTGAGAAAAAGCCTGAAACGATAAGAACAAAAAAAGAACTATACTAAATCTGGTCATATTTTTAATGTGTCAATTAGTCAATTTGATAATAAGATAATTCTATACGCAACCTAAATTAATTATTTAATTGCCTCATTTTCTAATTATCTAATTTTAGCTCTTACTGTACGTTGTTCAATTCGTTTTTCAAATTTTTCTCCTTGGAAGATGCGCTGCACCATAATTCCAGGAATATGGATCTGATTTGGATCTAGTGTCCCAACAGGAACTAATTCTTCAACTTCTGCAATTGTTATTTTTCCAGCACCTGCCATACAAGCGTTGAAGTTTCTAGCTGTTCCTTTAAAAATAAGATTTCCTGCTTCATCGCCTTTCCAAGCTTTTACAATAGAAAAATCAGCTTTGAAAGCTTCTTCCATGATGTGCATTTTTCCGTTGAATTCTCGCGCTTCTTTTCCTTCTGCAACTTCAGTTCCATAACCTGCTGGTGTAAAGAAAGCAGGAATTCCAGCTTGAGCAGCACGACAGCGTTCTGCCAAAGTTCCTTGAGGCGTCAATTCAACCTCTAATTCTCCAGAAAGCATCTGACGCTCGAATTCGGCATTTTCTCCCACATAAGAAGAAATCATTTTTTTGATTTGCTTTTTCTGCAGCAACAATCCCAAACCAAAATCATCTACACCTGCATTGTTAGAAATACAAGTTAAATCTGAAATTGATGTGTTTACCAGAGCTGCAATCGTATTTTCAGGAATACCGCATAAACCGAAACCACCAAACATGATTGTCATACCACTATTAATTCCTTCAATAGCTTCTTGAACGCCATTTACTTTTTTTGTTATCATAACAAACTATCTTTAATGCTGAATATTTTTGATAAAAATAAGATTTTTAGATGAAATTATAACGATTTCGTAAAAATAAAACCAAAAGAAAAATCCCTTTACAAATCTTTTAAAAGATTTGTAAAGGGATTGATATATAATTAATTGGGCATTATTGCAACATTGTTACAATTCAAACTCATCAGTATTTTGTTCAGTCTGCGTTGTATCTTTTACAACTACTGGCCTTGGGTAACAATCTACCTTAATAGAAAGGTTTGCCGGGCGTTCAAATTCTCCTTTAGAAACCTGAAGATCTTTGTCTGCATAACATTTCTTCATGAAATAACCCCAAACAGGTAATGCTGCAGTTGCTCCTTGTCCATAAGTCAAACTTTTAAAACGTGCTGAACGATCTTCACATCCAACCCAAACTCCAGTTACTAAATTAGGAACCATTCCCATAAACCAACCATCAGATTGATTTTGCGTTGTTCCAGTTTTTCCTGCAATCGGGTTTGTAAACATGTACGGATAACCTGTCCAACGATTATCTCCGCTTCCACCTCCCTGCGTACGTAAACGGACACCAGAACCACTTTCTGTTACCCCTTGAAGCAATTTGATTACCGCAAAAGCAATATCTTTATTTAAAACGTCATGAGACTCAGGAATCGGTTCGTAAATAACCTCACCGCTTTTGTTCTCAATTCTGCTTAAAAACTGCGGTTTTACATAAACTCCTTGGTTTGCAAATGTACTATACGCCGCAACCATATCTTCAACCGTAATATCAACCGCTCCTAAGGCAATTGAAGGCTGTACAGGGATTTCTGTTTTAACTCCTAATTTTTTAGTCAATTCTACAACTGCTTCTGGACTTGTTCTATCTATTAATTTAGCAGAAACGGTATTAATAGAAGCCGCTAAAGCTTGTTTTAAAGTAACCATTCCTCTATATCTATAATCAGAGTTTCTAGGCTCCCAATCTTCTGTTACGTGATGGCGTCC